>JASHYV010000015.1 GCA_030064695.1 Thermoplasmata archaeon | reverse complement strand
GGCCAGACGATCGAGAGCCTGAAGGCGATGAGCCTGGAGCAGTTCGCCCAGATCGCGGGCGCCCGAGTGCGCCGGTCGATCCGACGCGGGTTCAACGCCGAGACGACGAGCTTCTTCGAGCGGATGCGGGGCACGCCGGCCGACAAGGTCGTGCGGACCCACTGCCGCGACGCGATCGTGCTCCCCGAGCACATCGGACGCCGCGTGGCGATCCACAACGGCAAGGAGTTCAAGGAGATCGAGGTGCGGCCGGAGATGATCGGCCACTACTTCGGCGAGTTCGCCCTCACCCGGCGGTTCGAGAAGCACTCGGGCCCGGGCGTCGGCGCGACGCGGTCGTCGAAGTTCATGCCGCTCAAGTGAGGGAGGCGGGTCGATGCGGGGCTACACCTACCAACCGAAACCCGGCGTGACGGCGGCGCGGGCCCGGGGGATCGAGATCCCGATGTCCCCGAAGAAGACCTACGAGGTGCTGAACGCGATCCGCGGGCTCCCGGTCGGGCGGGCCCGAACGTTCCTCGAAGAGGTCGTCGCGATGCGGCGCGCCGTACCGTTCCGTCGGTTCAACCAGGAGGTCGCCCACAAGAAGGGTACCGGCCCCGGTCGGTACCCCCGCAAGGTGGCGGCCGAGGTCCTGAAGGTCCTCGAGAACGCGCGCGAGAACGCCGAGTACGAGGGCATGGATGCCGACCTCCTCGTGGTCCAGGTGGCCGCCAGCGGCCGGGGCCGGATCCGCAAGGCGACGATGCCTCGCGCGCACGGCCGGGCCACGGCCTGGTACGAGCAGACCACGAACGTCGAGATCGTCCTCGTCGAGCAGAAGGAGACCGCCTCATGAGCGCCGAGCAGAAGGTCATCCAGGAGGCGATGCGCCGGGTCCTGCTGAAGGACTACCTCGTCCAGGAGAGCGCGCGCGCCGGATTCGGCGGGCTCGACATCACGCGCACGCCGATGGGCACGCGCGTCACGCTCATCTGCGAGCGGCCCGGCATCCTGATCGGCCACCGCGGCGAGCTCATCAAGCGGCTCACCGAGGACATCCAGGCGCGCTTCCAGCTCGACAACCCGCAGATCGAGGTCCAGGAGGAGCGGCAGCCGAGCCTGAACGCCCAGCTGATGAGCGAGAAGCTGGCCTCGACGCTGGAGCGCGGCTGGCACTTCCGGCGCGCGGGGCACTCGACGGTCCGCCGGATCATGGAGGCCGGCGCCCGCGGCTGCCAGGTGATCCTCTCCGGCAAGCTCACCGGCGAGCGGCACCGCACGGAGCGGTTCAAGGCCGGCACGATCAAGTACTGCGGCGAGGCGGTCCATCTCTGGATCGACAAGGGATTCTACCAGGCCCGGCTGAAGCCGGGCGTCATCGGCGTCAACGTGTGGATCATGCGGCCGGCGGCGAAGCTGCCGGACGAGATCGCCGTGAAGGGGGTGCCGGCGACCCCGGCGCCCGCCGCCGCGGAGCTCCCGCCGGTCGAGGAGACGACCCCGACGCCCGGGCCCGGGGTCCCGGAGAGCTCGTGACGCTCCTGAGGATGAAGGACCTGCGCGGGCTCACCGACGAGGAGCTTCGGCGCCGGATCGCCGACGCCGAGAACGATCTCCTGCGGGAGCGGGGCGTCGCCGCCATGGGCGGCGCGCCGCCGAGCCCGGGCCGGATGCGGGCGCTCCGCACGAACGTGGCGCGCGCGCTCACGGTGCTCAACGAGCGTACCATCGCCGGGGAGGCTCGACGTCCGTAGGGGGCATCGAGGTGGACCGATGGGGCGGGGAGCGGGGTCGTCGCCGGCACTGTCGCGCGTCGAGCGCGAGTCGCTGGCGGGGGAGCTCCTGGGCGCTCCGATCGAGATCGCGAGCGCTCCGGGACTCGGCCGAGCGCTCCGGGGCACGATCGTGGACGAGACGCTCTCCACCTTCCTGGTCCGCGTCCCGGGCCGGTCGCGCGCGTTGCGCGTGCCGAAGGCGGGTCTCGTCGGGACGATCGAGCTCCCGGCGGGAGAGTTACCGTTAAGAGGCGACTCCCTTCGCGTGCGTCCCGAGGACCGCACCAAGCGGCTGCTCACGGGCGGCCCTCGGAGGTTGCGATGAGTCCTCAGCGATCGGCGCCGGTTCGGCGACGGGCCCACGACATCGGGCTCGACGTCCGGGCGCCGAAAGCCCGCTGCACCGACCGGCACTGTCCGTTCCACGGCCGCCTGCCCGTCCGGGGCCAGGTGATCGAGGGGACCCTCGTCTCGGTCTCGATGCAGCGCACCGCGGTCGTCGAGCGCACGCTGCTGCACTTCGTGCCGAAGTTCGAGCGGTACGAGAAGCGCCGGAGGCGCTACTTGGCGCACCACCCGCCCTGCCTCGACGTGCCGGTCGGCCACCGGGTCCGGATCGCCGAGACCCGGCCCTTGTCGAAGCTGGTCCGGTTCTGCATCGTCGAGGACCTGGGGGAGGCGGCCCGCCGCGTGAAGGGCGAGGAAGCGGCGAGCCCGGCCGGTGCGCCGACCCCGGCGCCCGAGGAGGAGGCATGAAGGGCCTCGCCGGTCGTCGCAGTCGCGGGCTCCCCAAGGGGGCCCGGCTCGAGTGCGTCGACAACACCGGCGCGAAGGTGGTCGAGATCATCGCCGTGCGGAACTGGCACGGAACCCACCGCCGGTACCCCCGGGCGGGCATCGCGGACCTCGTGATCGTGTCCGTCAAGAAGGGCACGCCGGAGATGCGGCGGCAGGTGCTGCACGCCGTCGTCGTCCGCTCGCGCGTGCCGTTGCGCCGGCCCGACGGGACCCGGCTGCAGTTCGAGGACAACGCCGCCGTCATCACGACGGAGACGGGCGAGATCAAGGGATCGCAGATCAAGGGGCCGGTGGCGAAGGAGGCCGCCGAGCGCTGGCCGCGGATCGCCGCCGCGTCCTCGATCATCCTCTGAGGGAGGGGAACCACCGATGCCGATCTCCCCCCACTCCCCGCGTCGGCAGCGGAAGGCCCACTTCACCGCGGACCCGTTCCACCGGCGGCTCAAGATGACGATCCCGCTCTCGCGGGAGCTGCGGCGCCGGTTCCACCGCCGGGCCGTGCCGGTCCGGAAGGGCGACACCGTCCGCGTCCTCTCCGGCAGCTACGAGGGGCGCGAGGAGCGCGTGGCGCGGGTGGTCCGCCGGGACTACGCCGTCGTGCTCGACAACGTGACCCTCAAGAGCGGCGAGGACAAGCTGAAGCCGCTGCCGCTCCGCACGAACCATCTCGTGATCACACGCCTCAACCTGGCCGACGCCTGGCGGCGTCGCCAGCTCCGCGTCGCGGACGAGGACACGACCGCCGAGGAGCGGGGCGAGACCCCCGAGGAGGTCGAACCCGAGGCCGCCGCAGAGGCCGGAGCGACCCCGGCGCTGCCCCCGCCCGAGGGGCCCCCGACGGAGCCCGCCGACGCGGCGGAGCCGAAGCCGACCCGGCGCGGGTCGAAGACCGACCAACCCGAGGACTCCGGCGCGGAGGACGGGGACGCATGACGTTCCGACTGAAGCGCCGCGCCGCCCCCCGGGCGTGGACGATCCCCCGCAAGGGGACGAAGTGGGTGAAGCGCCCCGGACCGGGGCCGCACGCCCAGGACGCCTCCGTGCCGCTCCTGCTGGTGCTCCGCGACCTGCGCCACCTGGTCGCGAGCGCGCGGGAGGCGAGCCAGCTCGTCCGCACCGGCGCCGTGAAGGTCGACGGCAAGGTCGCGAAGGACCTGGACCGCGGCGTGGGCCTCATGGACACGGTCTCGTTCGGTGCCCCGCTCGACGCCCACTTCCGCATGGTCCGCGACCGGCGCGGGAAGCTCGGGCTGGTGGCGATCCCCTCGACCGAGGCGAACGTGAAGATCGGCCGGGTCCGCTTCAAGCACGCCGTGCGCGCCGGGCGGATCGAGGTCACGCTGCACGACGGCCGGAACCTCCTCGTCGATCGGGGCACGCCCTACCGGGTCGGCGACTCCGTCAAGATCGAACTCCCGAGCCAGAAGGTCGTGGAGCATCTGCCCCTCGCCTCCGGCGCGCTCGCCTTCGTGGCGGGTGGCTCGCATGTCGGCGAGCTCGCCCGGGTCGACCGGGTCGAGGTGCGCAACTCCTCGCAGCCGAACCTCGTGCACTTCAAGGAGGGGTTCTCGACGGTCAAGGAGTACGTCTACGTCGTCGGCGACAAGGCGCCCCTCGTGACGATCGCCGAGGGGGTCGACCGATGAGCGCCCCGCCCGCGACCGCTCCGACGCCGGCGCCGCCGCCGACCTCGGCCAATCCGCACCGCGCGCTCCGGCTGATCAAGGTGGTCGTGAACGCCGGCGTCGGCGAGTCCGGCGAGGCGCGCACGAAGGCGGAGAAGGTGCTGCAGATGGTGACGCACCAGAAGCCGGTCGCGACCCGCTCCCACTCGACGAACCGGGACTTCGGGATCCGCAAGGGCCAGGAGATCGGCGCCAAGGTCACGCTCCGCGGCGAGGTCGCCCGGGACTTCCTCGCGCGGGCGTTCGAGGCGCGGGACCGCCAGCTCGACGTCGACTCGATCGACCGGAACGGGAACTTCTCGTTCGGGATCGCCGACTACACCGATTTCACGGGGATGAAGTACGACCCCCAGATCGGGATCCACGGGATGGACGTCGCGGTCGAGATGGGCCGCGCCGGCTTCCGCATCCGCCAGCGGCGCGTGCAGTCCCGGTCCCTGCCCCGGGCGCTCCGTTCGACGCGGGAGGAGACCCGGGCCTTTCTCGCGCAGACGCTCGGCGTCGCGATCTTGGAGTGAGGGGAGCCGCGATCGATGAAGCCGAAGCGAAAGTTCGGTCGCAAGGACGGGTGCCTGCGCTGCGACCGCAAGCGCGGGATCGTCCGGCGCTACGGCCTCCACCTCTGCCGGCAGTGCTTCCGCGAGGTCGCCCGGGACCTGGGGTTCCACAAGTACCAGTGAGAGTGAGGGGAGGACGATGGGTCAGGACCTGTTGAACGACGCGCTCGTCTCGCTCCGCCACGCCGACCTCGACGGCAAGCCCCACGTCGAGCTCGCGCCGACCTCGAAGCTCATCGCCGAGGTCCTCCGGATCTTCCGCGAGCACCACTACATCGAGGAGTTCACGTTCGTCCCGACCGGGCGCGGCGGCAAGTACGACGTCCGCCTCGCCCGCCGGATCAACTCCTGCGGTGTGATCAAGCCGCGCATCTCGGTCGCGCACGATGCCCTCGAGCGCTACGAGTCCCGCTTCCTCCCGGCGCAGGACTTCGGGCTGCTCGTGCTCTCGACGAACCGGGGCGTCCTGTCGCACACGCAGGCCCGCGAATTCAAGATCGGAGGTCGGTTGCTCGCCTATGTCTACTGACGCATCCGAGTCGACGGAGATCGTCGAGCTGCCGAAGGGCGTCTCGCTGTCGATCGCCGACCGTCGGCTCACCGCGAAGGGACCGCTCGGCACCGTCGTGCGCCCGTTCCCGTCCGACGCCCTCGCGCTCACGGTCGCCGGGTCGACGGCCACGCTCACGCTCCGGCTCCCGGCCCACCGCAAGCGCTCGCAGGCGCTCCTGCGGACGTGGGCCGCGCACCTCCGCGTGATCGGCGGCGGCCTGACCCGGGGCGTCGAGGCGCGCCTCAAGGTCGTCGCGGCCCATTTCCCGATGAAGGTCCAAGTGAAGGGCGAGGAGCTCGTGATCGAGAACTTCCTCGGCGAGAAGCACCCCCGATCGACGCAGCTCGTGGCCGGCACGAAGGCCGAGGTCGACGGCGACATCGTACGCCTGAGCGGTCACGACGTCGAGCAGGTCGGGCAGAGCGCGGCGAACATCGAGCGCGCGACGCGGATCCGCGACTACGATCCGCGGGTCTTCCAGGACGGGATCTACCTCATCGAACGGGCGCATCTCAAGGAGGCGAGCTAGCGGCCATGCCGGACGACCCCCCCGCGACGCCGGCCCCTGACCCGGCGGACGCTACGTCGCCAGCGGACGCCCCGACCCCGCCGAAGAAGCGAGCCGCCCGCACGCGTTCGAAGACCGCGGCGCCCGAGGCGCCGGCCCCCGCGGACGCGCCGACGGCGAAGACCGAGCCGGCGGACGAGGCGAAAGCCCCCGAGGGTCCCCGGGCTCCGCGGCGGGCGACGCTGGACCCGGCGACCCAGCAGCTGCTCGCGCTGCGGCGGGCCCTCGATGTGCGCCGTCCGATCTTCGGCCGCCAGGCGGCGAACCGGTACGAGCGCATCGGCCGGGACGGCGCGTGGCGCCGCCCCCGCGGGCTCCAATCGAAGCAGCGGCGCCACTACGGCTATCGACCCAAGATCGTTCGCGTCGGCTACCGCTCGCCCGCCCGCGTTCGCGGTCTGGTGCCGAGCGGATTCCGGCCGATCCTCGTCCGAACGAGCGCTGACCTTCAGGGCGTCGATCCGCGGGTCGAGGCCGCGGTGATCGCGCGCACCGTCGGCACGCGCCGCCGGCTCGTCCTCGAGGAAGAAGCCCAGCAGCTCGGGATCCGAGTGCTCAACCCGATCGTGAAGGCGGAGTCGGAGGCGTAGCGTCGATGGCGGATCTCGCGAATCAGCGGCGCCTCGCGGCGTCGCTCCTGAAGTGCGGGGAAGGGCGCGTCTGGATCGATCCGGCGAGCCAGGACGACCTCGCCGACGCGGTCACGCGCAGCGACGTGCGCTCCGCGATCAAGGCCGGCGTGATCCGGCGCAAGGCGATCCAGGGCACCTCCCGGGCGCGCGCCCGGCGGCACGCCGCCGAGGTCAAGAAGGGCCGGCACTCCGGCCCGGGGTCGCGCCGGGGCTCCCCGTACTCCCGACTGCCCAAGAAGGACCGCTGGATGCGGCGCATCCGGGCGCAGCGCGCACTCCTGCGCGAGCTCCGCGCCTCGAAGAAGATCGACGCCGCGATCTATCGCGAGTTCTATCGCCGGGCGAAGGGCGGCATGTTCCGCAGCCGGGCGCACCTCCTCGTGAACCTTCGGCTCGCGGGCCACCTACCGGAGGGTTCCGCATGAGCACGGGCCCGCGCTACCGGGTCCACTTCCGACGTCGGCGGGAAGGCAAGACCGACTACCGCGTCCGGCTCCGGCTCCTGAAGTCCGACCAGCCCCGTGCGGTCGTCCGTCTATCGGGCCACCGCGTGCGCGTGGCGATCGTGGCGTTCGATCCCGCCGGCGACCGAGTGCTCGCCGCGGCCGAGTCGAGCGAGCTCGCCGGGATCGCTTTCCCGGCGGCGAGCGCGGCGTCGACACCGGCGGCCTACTTGACGGCGTACCTCGCCGGCCTGCGCGCGAAGTCGGGCGGAGCGGAGTTCGCCGTCCTCGACACGGGGCTCCGCCACCCCACGGCGGGGGGGCGGCTCGCCGCCGCCCTGAAGGGTCTCCTCGACGCCGGGATCGAGATCCCGCACGGCGAGGGTGGATTCCCCGGCGCGGACCGGCTCAACGGTGCCCACCTTCCGAAGCCGCTGCCCGAACCGATCGAGGCGTACAAGCTCAAGCTGCCCTCGCTCCTCCAGGCGACGGGAGGTGCTTCGTGAGCGCGGCCGTCTCGGGACCCTCGCTCTCGGGCCCGCCCGGTCCGCCGGTCCCGGCCGCGCCGGCGCCGTGGGTCCCGAAGACCGAGCTCGGCCGTCGGGTCGCCTCGGACGAGATCTCCACGATGGGCGCGGCGCTCGAGAGCGGTCTCCCGCTGCGCGAGGCGCAGATCGTCGACAAGCTGCTCCCGAACCTCCACGACGAGGTCCTCGACGTGAACATGGTCCAGCGGATGACGGACTCCGGCCGTCGGTTCAAGTTCGCAGTGACGGTGGTCGTCGGCAACGGCGACGGGTTCGTCGGGCTCGGGCGCGCCAAGGGCCGCGAGGTCGGGCCCACGATCCGGCGCGCCATCGATCGGGCGAAGCTCGAGATCGTCGAGGTCTTCCGGGGCTGCGGTAGCTGGGAGTGCGGCTGCGGGCGCGCCCACACCGTGCCGTTCCAGATCCAGGGGCGCGCGGGGTCGGTCGTCGTCACGGTCAAACCCGCGCCCCAGGGCGTCGGCCTCGCGGTCGGCGACGTCGCGAAGCCGATCCTGCGCTTCGCCGGCATCACCGATGCGTGGGGGTTCACCGAGGGCCATACCAAGACGACCGTCAATTATGCCCAGGCGGTCTTCGAGGCGCTGGTCGCGCTCGCCGGGCTCAAGGTCCCGCCCGAGGACGCGCAGCGTCTCAAGATCGTCCGGGGACCGGTCGGCGTGTCGATCCTGCCCCCGAAGGAAGAGGGCGCTCGGCCCATGCGCGGCGGCGGTCGCGGACGTGGCCGCGGACCCGGGGGTCGCCCGCCGCCCGGACGCGGCGGACCGCCCGGGAGCCGCGGACCGGGCGGAGGGCCCGGGGGCAGCGGCCGGCGCGGGCCGCCGCCGGGAGGTCGCTAGCCGTGGCGTGGATGGTGGTCCGGGTGCGCGGCACGATCCACGCCCGCCACGACGTCGTGGAGACGCTCCGCTTCCTGCACCTGACGCGGGCGAACCACGCGACGATCCTCCCCGAGGCGCCGTCGTTCCGCGGGATGATCCACCGCGTGCAGGGCTACGTCACGTGGGGCGAGGCGGAGCCCGAGACGGTCGATCTGTTGCTCCGGCAACGCGGCGAGACCGCCGAAGGAACGCGCCTCACCGACGAGACGGCCGTCAGCGTCCTGCGCACGGGCGGAGTCCCGGACGTCGCGCGCGCGGTCGCCGGCGGGGGCGTGGCGACCGTGACCGGGCTGCGGCCGCTCTTCCGACTGCGGGCGCCGAAGGGCGGCTGGCGCTCGACCAAGAAGCCGTACTCGCTCGGCGGGGCGCTCGGCTATCGGGGTCGCGCGATCAACGACCTCGTCCGCCGGATGATCTAGGGGGCGACGGAACGATGCCGAGCCGCACGAAGAAGTTCCGGGGGCTCCGAACGCACGGCCGCGGGATCAAGGCCGGCCGCGGGGCCGGCAAGCAGGGGGGCCGCGGGAACGCGGGGCTCCACAAGTACAAGTTCAAGTCGATGCTGATCTACGCACCGGACCACTTCGGCCGCCACGGGTTCCGGCGGCCGCCCGGGACCACGGCCCGGCCGACGTCGCTCAACGTGGGCCAGCTCGACGCGTTCGTTCCCGTGCTCGAGAACGCGGGCGCGCTCGACCGGGACGGCGACACCCTCGTCGCGGACCTCACGAAGGTCGGGGTGGATCGGCTCCTGGGCGGGGGCCGCGTGACCCGGACGTGGAAGGTGCTCGTCGCGCATGCCTCGGAGCACGCGCGCGCGAAGGTGACGGTCGTCGCGCCGGACGCCGCCGGAAAGCGCGCCGGCTCTCCGCAGACTATATAACGCGGCCGCCGGCTCCGTCCTCGGCGAATGGCGGAGGAGGAGGTACCCCGTAACCCTCGCTGGGCGATCCCGCTCGCGATCGTCGGCGGGCTCATCCTCGCGCTCGTCTGGTTCTGGGACGCGCCGAGCCTGCTCGCGTTCATCGTCATCGGCGTCGTCGTCTTCCTCGTCCTGGGCCTCCTCTACCTCGGCCTCTCGTACAACGGGACGCGCTCGCGGCTCTACGGCCTGAAGCCGATCACGAGCCGGCTACCGGCGGTCGCCCAGCCGAAGGGCCACGTCCATTTCCGGACGAAGATGCTGTGGACGATCGGCATCCTCCTCCTGTACTTCCTGCTCACGAACATCTACCTCTTCGGGGTCGACCAGGCGACGGTCATCGACCTGTTCTCGAGCTACCGCGCGATCCTCGCCGGGGCCGAAGGGACCCTGATGGACCTCGGGATCGGACCGATCGTCACCGGTTCGATCATCATGCAACTGTTCACCGGGGCGAAGATCATCAATCTCGACCTCACCGACGACGAGGACAAGGGGATGTACCAGGGCTCGCAGAAGATCGTCGTCATCGCGATGATCTTCATCGAGGCGGTGCCCCAGGTCTACGGGTACATCAGCCCGTCCTCGTCGCTCGTCTCCACCCTCGGGGGCGCGTCCCCGGGGAACGGCCTCTTCCTCGCCAACACGATCATCATCGCCCAGCTCGTCTTCGGCAGCTACCTCGTCTTCCTGATGGACGAGGTCGTCTCGAAGTGGGGGATCGGGAGCGGGATCTCGCTGTTCATCGCGGCCGGGGTCTCGCAGCAGATCATCCAGGGGACGTTCAACTGGATCCCCGAGAATCCGGGCACCGCGATCTCGGCGGCGAATCCGCCGAGCGGTACGATCCCGAAGACGCTCTGGTTCCTCTCCCACTACACCGCGAGCCAGATGGCCGGAGGGGGTTGGGAGGA
>JASHYV010000014.1 GCA_030064695.1 Thermoplasmata archaeon | reverse complement strand
CGCCGGGGCTCCGCATGGGAACTCTTCGAGGGGGTCAGTTTCGGATGGAGCAGCTCGGTCTCGAGGTCCCGGGCCTTGAGCCGCAGCACCAGCGGCTCCGACTGGGGGTTCGCGAGCAGGATGAGGTAGTCGCCGGGCGACTCCGGGGCGAAGTGGATCCGCGCCCGGCCCGCGAGGCGCACGCGCTGCACGAACGGGCCCTGCGGGTGACCGATCAGGAGCACGAACGAGCGCCCGGGCCGGGGATTGTCCAGCGCGACGTCGATCTCGCACGAGGGCGCGTTCAGGTGGATCTCGAGGCGGACCGTGGAGACCGGGTCGATCACGAGGAAGCGAGGGAGATCCCGGAGGGCGACGGCCACGACCGCGGGAGGGCGGCCCGCCGAAAAGCGTTCGCCTCCCGGGACCGGGCGCGGGACGAGGTTAAATCGGGGCGGCCGGTCGGCCCACCATGGCGGCGCAGCGAACGGCCCACGCGGTGTGGAACGGCGACCTTCTCCATGGTAACGGCACGGTGCAGAGCACGAGCGGGGCGTTCGGCGCCCTGCCGATCTCCTGGTCGGCGAGAACGGAGGCGTCCGGGGGCAAGACCAGCCCCGAGGAACTGCTCGCCAGCGCCCAGGCGGCCTGCTTCTCGATGGCGCTGTCGAACGGCCTCGCCAAGCTCCAGAAGCCTGCCCAGAAGATCTCGGTGAACGCGACCGCCACCTTCGACAAGGTCGGCGACGGCTGGAAGGTCACGACGATGGAGATCGCGGTCGAAGGCCAAGTGCCGGGCCTCTCGGCGGCCGAGTTCGAGACGGCGGCCAAGGCGGCAGGGGCCGGCTGCCCCATCTCCGGCGCGCTCAAGGGCAACGTCGAGATCCGGGTGAGCGCGAAGCTCCTCTGAGCTTCCGCGCCTAGCGCGAACCGAACTCGCTCAGCGACCGCTGGGCCGTCGCCCGCCCGGTCGAGGCCCGCCGGGGCAGGTCCGGCTCGGGCTCCGGCTCGTCCGCGAGCACCGCGGCGACGCGAGGGGACTCCGGCTCCACGTTGAGCAGGAAGCCCACTTCATCCGGCCCGAGACGGAGCTCCCGCGCGATCGCGCGGGCCAGGACCTCGTCGCCGGCGGCACCCTTCGGACCCCGGGACGACCGAAAGATCGCTTCCAGGAACGGCAGTTCCACCGCCCGTGCCTTCCGCAACGAGAGGTGCAGCCGGTCTCCCAGCTTGGCCGCCAGGCCGTCGCGCAGGGCCCGGTTCGCCCTCGAGCGTCCCATCTCCCCCAGGAACTGCGGGAACGCGGCGCCGTACCCCACGGGCACGGGTCCGTCGTGCAACGCGAGCGAGACGCCGCCGGTCTGCAGCTCCGAGGCGTAGCTCCAGAGCGCCCAGACCCGCCACCGGCGCGCCCGGGCGAGCAGCAGCTCCGCCGAGGCCAGCACGCGGAACGCGGCGTCCCGGTGCGCGGGATCCGGGGCGAAGCGCGGAAGGTTCTCCTCGATCCACGGAAGCAGGTCGTCGGGCGTCGCGTCGAGCCGGTCCCGGATCTCGTTCGCGCGGTAGAAGCGGGCCGAGGAGGCGACCTCCTCGGTGAGCAGGGCGAAGTCGGTGGTGAGGTCGCGGGTCCCGAGCACCGAAAGCTGGGTGGGGCTCGGGGGGAGCGGGGCGATGGCATCCAGATCGTTGAGCGCGGCCCGTACGTCCCCGTGGGCCCGCCGGACGATGGCGTCGAGCGCGCCGTCCTGGAGACGGAGCCCCTCCGCCCGGGCGATCCGATCGAGCTGCGCGCGGAGCTCCGGGTCGCGCACCGGGTAGAATCGGACCCGCTCGACACTCGACCGGAAGACCGGCGAGTAGCGAGTGAGGGTCCGGTCGTCGTTCACGGTGAGTACGAGCGGCTGGCGCGTCGCACGGACCAGCCGTGCGATCGCGCCGAGACCGCCCCGGTCCGAGAGATCCCGGGGTCGCGCCGACGTCTTCCAGTCGTCCAGGTCCGAGATCGCCGCCGGCAGCCGCGCCCAGGCCGCCCGGCCCCCCGAGCGTGGCACGTCGTCCCAGCCGCCGAACGGCTTGGTCTTGGGGGCGGTGCCGAGGCCCCAGGCCTGATTCAGCGCCTCGATCGTGCGGTACCGTCCCTGGAGGAAGGAGCGCAACGAGGTCGGCTCGGGCGTCGCTCGAGCGGTCTCGGTCAGCCGGCCGGTCAGGTTGTCGGCCTCGTCGAGCAGGATGAGCGCACGGGAGGTGGGTCTCCCGGGGGACTCGGAAAGCGTGTGAGTGATGGCCGCGCGACCGGCGACCTGCTCGATCGCGCTCTCGTTCCGGGCATCCGAGGCGTTCATCTCGACCGCGGTCCAGCCCAGCTCCTCCGCGAGCGCGAGCGCCGCGGAGGTCTTCCCCGCGCCCGGCGGTCCGCTCAGGACGACCGCGCGACGCGCGGGAGGCCCCCCGTCCCGCCACCGCTCGGCCCATGCGCGGAGTTCCGAGCGAGCGCGGGGGTTCCCCACGAGGTCGTCGAGCCGGTGGGGTCGATAGCGCTCCGCGAGCGGGAGGCGAGAGCGGGGGGGCGGGCTCGTGGTCACGCCGGCCGGACTCCAGGGTGGGCTAAAAGCCATGACGCGGTGCCGCGGACCGATGGAGGGGCCGTGACCGGAGCCGGGAGCATTCCGCTGCGCACGCTGCCGAGCGGGAGCGCCTCGCTCTCGACCCTCGCGCTGGCCGTGGACCCGCGGGGCCCGTCGCCCGAGGCCGACCGGGAGACCACCGAGATCCTGCGCCGCGCGATCGCGCAGGGGGTGCGCACGTTCGACGTGTCGCGCTCCCGAGACCCGCCTCGCGCGGAGCGGCTCCTCCGGGCGGCGGCCGGGGACTCCTCCGAACTCTCGGTGATCGTCCTCCGTTCGGCCGGGCAGCTGGCCCGCGAAACGGGCGTGGCGGGAGGCGGCGCGAGGACTCACGGGAGCCTTGCCGAGGCGGTCGATCGGTCCCTGCGCCCGACGCGAGACCGTCTTCCGAAGGGGACGGCGGTACTCCTGGTCTGGACCGACGACGCGGAGCTGGACCGCGGGAGCCCCGACCTGCGCGCGGAGATCGCGTCGCTCGTGGACGTGCTGGCCGTGGCACGGACGGTCCCGGCCGCCGCTGGGCCGGACCCGTTGGGGGAGGGGCTCTGGATCGGCGCGCTCTCCCCGCTCGACGCCGGTGTCGCGCACCGCATGGGCGGGCTGGCGGAAGTACCGGGGCGACGGCTAGTGGCGACCGACCCGTTCTCCGGGGGTCGACTCGATGGCACCCGGATCGCGAGCGGGCTCGCGGACCGAACCGCTCTCGATGAGCCGAGGTCGATCCGGGACCTGCACGCCGAGTTCGATCCGGTCCTTCGGCTGGGCTTCCTCACCGAGGGACGGCGACGCACGCTCGCCCAGGCGTCGATCCAGTTCGCCCTCTCGTTCCCGTGGGTGGCGACCGTTGTGGTGCCGACGCCGCGGGCCGAACGCCTCGAGGAGTATCTGAGCGCGGCGCGCGGGCCCGGGCTCGATCGCTCCGAACTGACCCGGGTCCTGACCGGCACGCCCGAGTGAAATATCCTCGCGGGTTGGGCCGGCCATGTTGGGCGTAGGGGAGCTGGCCCCGGACTTTTCCGCCCCGACGCAATCCGGCGCGACCCTCTCGCTGGCCGCGCTGCGCGGGCGGCCGGTCGTCCTCTACTTCTATCCGAAGGCGAACACGGCGGGCTGCACGCTCGAGACGCGCGGATTTGCCGAGCTGTACCCGAGCTTCCAAAAGGCCGGCATGGAGCTCGTCGGGATCAGCGTCGACTCCGTCGCGACCCAGCACGGGTTCGCCGATCGCTGCGGCGCCTCGTTCCCGCTGGTCGCGGATGCCGACAAGTCCATCGCCCGGCGATACGGCGTCCTCGGGCTCCTGGGCGTGGCCAAGCGGGTGACGTTCTTCCTCGACGCGACGGGGCACGTGACGGACGTCGTGGAAGGGATGCTGCCAGGACCCCACCTCAAGAGCGCGAAGGCCCACTTGGAGACGACCGCGGGCGGAGCTCCGCCCCCGCCGTCGGCGCCCTAAACCGTCTAATGCTGCCCGCCGTTCGGCTCGGCGCGCCATGAAGATCCGCTCGGTCGAACCGATCGAGG
>JASHYV010000013.1 GCA_030064695.1 Thermoplasmata archaeon | reverse complement strand
CACCGGGTTTAAGGCGACCCGTAATGCTTGCTCAATGAGCCAAACTGCATAGTCGAGTATGTTGACGAGCGTCCTCCCTATCGCGGCCCCGACATTCACTAGAGTTGCCGCCGATCTGTCGAGTAGGTCTCCACCCCATTCCGCCGCTGCGACTGCGATTTGGTCGAAATAGGAGAAGGCGGCCTCAGTCACCGTCCATACGATCCCGGTTACCGAGACCACCACACCGTTGATGGTCTGCACCACGTCGGACACTGCGTTGACGATATCGCCCCAGAGCCCTCCGGAGTTGGACGGGGGTGGACCTTGGTAGGTCGGGACCCCATACACTCCCGAACCGAGGATCGGGGAGTTCGCCAGCGCGTTCGCCACAGATGGGGAGAGGCCCAGGGACGCCACGTCCGATGTGACGGTCTGGAACGTCCCATTGACGCCCCCCGTTATGTTGTCCAGCAGCGCAGCAAGCAGGAGATCCAACGTCGCCTGAGAGGTGACATTCAGCGTGACGATCGACTGGAGCGCGGGCGGGTTCGAGAGTCCACCGCTCGAGTAGAGGTTGGGATCGGAAGGTACGCCTCCGGAGTTGTTCGACAGCGTCGAGGTCGCCGCGGCGACCGTGACGGCCAAGGTGCTTTGGTGCGCGCTGGTCGAGGGGGTCCCTTTCTCGCTAACGCTGCTGAAGTTCCCCGATCCGCTGCCGATCGATCGGTTCTGCCAATACGCCCCCAGCTCGTACATCGGTCCGGCACCCGAGCCGAAATCAGCGGTAAGAGTGGACTTCGCGGACGAGTCCTGGGCGAGGATCCAGCCCGTCGACGTGTTCGAAGCCGCCCAGGGCGAGTGTCCCTCCAGGATCGCCTCGCCGAACGACGAGTTCAGGAACTGCTCCCGCGGGACCAGGAGGTTGTTCAGCCCGGACTGCACGGTCAGGGTGTACGACCCTCCCCATGGCTCATGGATCGCGACCGAGGTGACGGCCATCGACGCGTTCACCAGCACCAGGTCGAACGACTGCTCTCCCGTATATCGCTCCAGCCCGGCCGGGAGTCCGTTCACCGTCCTGTTGTCCGTCGGCAGCCAGAGGAACGTCGGGTCCTTGACCCCTGCGGAGACCACGCTCAGCGAGAGGGTGATCGACCCGTTGACCCCGAAGGAGTTGTGCGACGTCTGATAGGTGACCGCATCCGCGATGCCGGCAAAGGTCGAGCCTCGGATCATGTCGTAGGTGACGTTGGCTTCCAGGTACCCCGAAACCGTTCCGTTAAATGGATCTCGGTGAGCGGTCCGGTCGAACTGGTCTCGTTCGTCACGTTCGCGAGCTTCATCGTCTCGTTGGGTCGAGGGTGCCCACGTGCTTATACTCAAGGCCGCCCTCCTCTCACCGATGGCGGCTCGTTCGACGACGCCTCCGTCGGGCGGAGCAGTTCCGGGCAGCGGTGACGACGCGGTCTCCGAGGCGACCCGACGCTGGTCGGCCGAGGTGCTGGAGCCGGCGGTCAAGAAGAGCCCGGAGCGCAAGGAAACCTTCCGCACGCTGGGAGGCATTCCCGTCGATCGCCTCTACACACCGCGCTCGCCGAGATCCGGTTTCGACGAGATCGGTTACCCGGGGCAGTTCCCGTTCACCCGTGGCGTCCATCCGACGATGTATCGCGGGCGCGTCTGGTCCATGCGGATGTTCTCCGGCTTCGGCTCGCCCGAGGACACGAACCGGCGCTTCCGCTATCTCCTGAAGCACGGCGAGTCAGGCCTCTCGATCGCGTTCGACGATCCCACGCTCTACGGCATCGATGCGGACGACCCCGAGGCGCTCGGCGAGGTCGGCAAGTGCGGGGTGAACGTGAGCTCCCTCGACGATATGCAGCGGCTGCTCGCCGAAATCCCGCTGGGCCGGGTCACGACGAGCATGACGATCAATGCCCCCGCGAACATCGTGTGGGGGATGTACCTGCTCACCGGACGCGCCACGCGGGTGCCCTGGTCGGGCCTCGGCGGTACGACCCAGAACGACATCCTGAAGGAGTACATTGCCCAGAAGGAGTTCCTCTATCCGCCAAAATCCGCGCTCCGGCTCGTCGTCGACACGATCGAGTTCGCCACCCGCGAGACGCCGAAGTGGAACCCGGTCTCGATCTCCGGATACCACATCCGCGAGGCCGGTTCGACGGCGATCCAGGAGCTCGCCTTCACGCTCGGCGACGGGCGAGCCTACGTGCAGGCGGCGATCGAGCGGGGGCTCGACGTCGACGACTTCGCGCCGCGGCTCTCGTTCTTCTTCAACTCCCACAACGACTTCTTCGAGGAGATCGCGAAGTTCCGCGCCGCGCGCCGGATCTGGGCGCACGTCATGCGCGACGAGTTCGGGGCCCAGAAGGAGCGGTCGCTCTGGCTGCGCTTCCACACGCAGACCGCAGGCTGCTCCTGCACCGCACAGCAACCCGAGCTCAACATCGTCCGGACCACCGTCCAGGCGCTTGCCGGAGTGCTGGGCGGGACCCAGTCGCTCCACACCAACTCGTACGATGAGGCGTTGCAGCTCCCGAGCGAGGACGCCGTCCGGATCGCGCTGCGGACGCAGCAGATCCTCGCCTACGAGAGCGGGGTCGCGCAGAGCGTCGACCCGTTCGCGGGCAGTTACTTCGTCGAGTGGCTCACGGACCAGATGGAGGAGGAGACGCACCGGTACTTCGACCAGATCGATGCGATGGGCGGCGTCGTCGCCGGCATCGAGCGCGGGTTCTTCCAGCGCGAGATCCAGGAGGCCTCGCTGCGCTACCAGCGCGCGGTCGAGTCGGGCGCCGAGAAGATCGTCGGGGTGAACGCCTACACGGTGGACGAACCGGTCAAGGTGCCCCGGCTCAAGATCTCCGAGCAGGCCCGCCAGCTCCAGTCGCGGCGCCTCCGCGCGCTCCGCGCCCGCCGGGACCCGCGCAAGCACGCGGCGGCGCTGGACCGCCTGAAGAAGGTCGCCGCCACCGACGACGGCAACACCATGCCGCCGATCCTGCAGGCGCTCAAGGCCCGGGCCACGCTCGGGGAGATCGTGCACGCGCTGCAGGACGTCTACGGTTCGTACCGCGAACGCTCGATGTACTGAAGACCATCCCGTGAACCGAACCCGGCCCTCCGAAGATCCGCTGTCGGCCGCGGAGCGCGAACGGTACCGGGCCACGCTGGACGGCCTCTACCGTCGGCGGCGCTTCGGCCTCCGGCCCGGCCTCGACGTAATCCAGGGGCTGCTCGCCGCGATGGACCATCCGGAGCGCGCGTTCCCGGCGATCCACGTGACCGGCAGCAAGGGCAAGGGCTCGGTGGCCCGGATGGCCCAGGAGATCTTGTCCGAGCACGGCCGACGCACCGGGCGCTTCACCTCGCCTCACCTCGCCAGCTACCGGGAGCGGATCTCGATCGACGGGCGTTCGATCGGGGAGCGCGCGATCATCGAGGGGCTCTCCGGGATCGACACGATCGCCCGCGAGCTCGAGTCCTCCGGCGCGATCGGGCACGCTCCGACGTTCTTCGAAGCGACCACCGCGCTCGCCTTCGACTGGTTCCGGCGCGAGCGGATCGACGCCGCGGTGATCGAGGTCGGCATCGGCGGCCGCCTCGACTCCACCAACGTCCTCGACTCGAAGGTCGGGGTCGTCACGACGATCGAGCTCGAGCACACGGAGATCCTGGGTCCGACCCGGTCCGCCATCGCCCGGGAGAAGAGCGGCATCTTCCACCCGGGGATGACGGGGGTCCTCGGCGAACTGCCCGACGACGCGCGCGCGGTCGTGGAGGGGGAGGCGGCGCGCCTCGGCGTGTCGCTCTGGCGGCTCGGGACCGAGCTCAAGGTCGAGGCGAGGAGTCTCTCCCCCGACGGCCAGACGTTCTCCCTCCGCGGACCCGGGCTGCGGCTCGACGCGCTCGCCCTCCCCTTGCTCGGACGGTTCCAGCCGGCGAACGCCGCCTTGGCCGTCGCGGCGGTCGCGCGCTTCCTCTCGGCCGAAGATCGTGCGCTGGATCCCGAGGCCACCCGGAGGGCGCTCGCTCGGGTGGAGTGGCCCGGCCGGCTCGAGCGCGCCGGGCGCCGGCCGGATCTCTTCTACGATGTCGCGCACACGCCCGAGAGCGCCCGCGCCGTCGCCCAGAGCCTCGCCGAGATCGCCCCGCTCGCGGACCCGGCGGAGAACGCGATCGTCTTCGGCTGCCTCGCCGGGAAGGACGTGGTCCGCATCCTGGACGCGCTGGCTCCGCTCGCGCGCACGTTGATCGTCGTGCCGGTCCGCTCGGAGCGGGGCCGGCCGGCGTCCGAGCTCCGGTCGCTGGCGATGGGCCGGTTCCCGCGCATCGTAGAAGCGCCCAACGCGGCGCAGGGTCTCCGGGTCGCCCGGGCCGCCACGGGCCCGGAAGGGTACACCCTCGTGGTCGGCAGCGATTACCTGGTCGGAGAACTCAAGCGGGCGGCCGGGGAGGGCGCCGACGAGCCGGACCTTTCCGACCCCGGCACGGCACCGGCGCCGGCCCGCGCGAGGGAGACCGCGTGAGCTCCCGACCGACGACCCCGATCGACTGGGAGGTCGTGCTCGACCGACTCTCCGCCCTCTACCGGACGGGCGACTGGCGTACGCCGTACCTCCGCGACCACGCCGTGAACCCTTTCCAGGTCCTAATCGGAACGATCCTCTCGCAGCGGACGAGGGACGCGAACACCGACCGGGCCTCCGCCCTCCTGTTCGCCCGTTTCCCGGATGCCCGATCGCTCGCCGCCGCCCGGCCCGCCGACATCGAGCGTCTCATCCGGTCGACCGGTTTCTATCGCGTCAAGGCCCGGGCCGTACGCGCCTGCGCCCGGGAAGTGCTCGATCGGTTCTCGGGCGCGGTGCCCCGATCGTACGACGAACTGGTGAGCTTGCCCTCCGTCGGGCCGAAGACGGCGAACTGCGTGCTGGTCTTCGGCTACGGGATCCCGGCGATCCCGGTCGACACGCACGTGCACCGGATCGCGAACCGTCTCGGCGTCGTCCGCACCCGGACGCCCGAGGAGACCGAGATCGCGCTCTCGAAGGTCGTCCCCCGCGAGTACTGGATCCCGCTGAACCCGCTGCTCGTGCAGCACGGGCAGAACCTCTGCCGTCCGATCGGTCCGAAGTGCGGGCTCTGCCCCATCGCCGACCTCTGCGCCACCGGCCTCGCGCTCACGGCGGGGCGGGACCCGCCCCGGCCCGAGGACCGGCCGGGTCGGCGGGGGCGGTCGCCGGCAGCGCGACGAGCGCGACCAAGAACCCGACGCACAACGCGCCCAGCACGATCCAGGCGAGCGAGTACGAGCTCACCGAGACGATCCAGCCGAACAGGAACGAGACCGCGGCGCCGCCGGCGAGCTGGATCGAGTTGAGCAGGCCGATCGCGAGCGGCACCTCCCGGGCGGGAATGTTCCGCCAGAAGTGCGGCACGACGTACATGACCGCGTAGACGAAGCCGTTCAGGAAGGCGAAGACGATCCCGATCGCCACCGTCGCGGCGAGTCCCGCGATCGGGAGGAGCGCGACGAGCACCCCCGCGCTCGCGGTCCCCAGCACGAATTGCGTCCGATGGTTCCGGTAGCGCTCCGCCACCGGCCCGCCGACGGGACCGCCGAAGAGGCTGGGCAGCACGAAGGCCGTGCCGACCGCCCCCGCGAGCGCGAGCGACCAGCCCTCGATCGTCGTTCCCCAGGGCACGATGAACTGGCCCGTGGCGAACGACGCGCCCTCCAGCCCGACGAAGGCGAAGCCGATCGCCCAGACGCCGCGGAACCGGAGTGCGGCGGGGGTGCCGCGCGCCGGCGGCTCGGACGGACGGGCCCCGGCGTTCCGAGGGATGAGGGCGAGCCCGACGAGCGTGATCACGCCGAGCATGAGGCCCCCGAACAGGAGCGAGTCCCGCCAGCCGATCGCCGGCAGGAGCAGCGACGTCCCGAGCACGCCGAGCGCCGCGCCGAGGCTGTACGCCGTCGTGAACGTCCCCACCGGGAGCCCCCGGCGGCCTTCTGGGTAGAGGCTGGCGACGAGCCCGATCGCCGGGGAGAAGAACAGGCCCGCCCCGCAGCCGGCGGCCAACCGAAGCGCGAGCAGGGCGAGGAAGCTCGGGGCGTAGGCGCTGGCCACGCTCGCCGCCGCCAGCAGCCCGACGCCCCAGATCGACACCGCGCGCGACCCCAGCCGTCGGGCCAGCAGCCCGGCCGGCACCTGCAGGAGCCCGGCCCCGGCGAGGAAGGAGGCGACGAGGAGGCCCCACTCCGCTGGGCCCACGCCGTAGGCCGCGCCGATAGGGACCAGCGCCGGCCCGACGTCGAACCAGTTGTACGCATATCCCACCCGCAGCGCGATCAGGACGACCGTGGCCCGCGTGGTGGCCCCCGGGCCGAGGGCAGGCGTCTGCGTCCCGGTCCCCACCGTCTCCTCTCCGTTCCGCGTCCGGCGTCGACCTCCCGACGAACGAATCGCCCAAATCGTTTAAGCATCGGCCGCGGTCGGCGCCGCCGTCGTGGACGCCGCCGAGTACGACCTGCCGTTCTTCCATCGCGGGGGGTTCCACCGTCGCACCTGCGCAGTGTGCGGCCAGGCGTTCTGGACCCTCGGGGACCACGACCGGTGCCAGGAGGCGCCCTGCCGGGAGTACGGGTTCATCGGACGTCCGATCTTCGCCCGGCCGTACTCGCTCGAGGGGATGCGGGAGGAGTTCCTCTCGTTCTTCGAGCATCGGGGGCACACGCGTATCCGCCGGTATCCGACGGTCGCCCGATGGCGCAACGACGTCTACTTCGTCCAGGCGTCGATCTACGACTTCCAGCCCTGGGTCACGAGCGGCGCGATCCCGCCCCCGGCGAACCCCCTCACGATCAGCCAGCCATCGCTGCGGTTCAACGACATCGAGGAGGTGGGACGGAGCGGGCGCCACTTCACCGAGTTCGAGATGATGGCCCACCACGCCTTCAACCGGCCCGACCACGAGGTCTACTTCAAGGACCGGTGCACGGAGCTCTGCCACGAGCTCCTCGTCGACGAGCTGGGCACCGACGCGACGGCGATCACGTACAAGGAGGAGATCTGGGAGGGCGGCGGCAACCTGGGCCCGTCGCTGAGCGTGGGCGCCTCGGGCCTGGAGCTCGCCACGCTCGTGTTCATGGAGTACACGCGCGACGGCGAGCGATTGAAGCCGATGCCGCTCACCGTCGTGGATACCGGCTACGGGCTCGAGCGGTTCACCTGGGCGAGCCAGGGCACCAAGACCGCCTACGAGGCCGTCTTCGGCGAGCTCTACGACGAGATGCGCCGCACCCTGCCGCCTCGGGAGGCGGCGATCGTGCTCGACCATGCCCGCTCGCTGAACTACATGATCACGGACGGCCTCGTCCCGTCGAACAGCAAGGCCGGCTACTTCGCCCGGCTCGTCCTCCGTCGGGCCCTCCGGATCCTCCAGCGCACTCCGGAGGCGCCCGAGCTCATCGCGGTCCTCGACCGGTCCGCGCGCGAGATCGCGAAGACCTACCCCGAGATCGGGGAGCATCGCGAGGACCTGCACCGCGTCGTCCGGGCCGAGATCGACCGCTTCCAGGAGGCGATCGAGCGCGCCCGGCAGGTGATCCACCGGCAGGAGGAGAAGGTCGAGTCGACGGGCGGCCACATCACCGGCGACGACCTGCTCCAGTGGTACGACTCACTGGGCGTCCCACCGGACCTGGCCGTCGAGGAGCTGAAGCATCCCCCCGCGATCCCGGACGAGTTCTACGCCAAGGTGGCGGCCCGGCACGAGGGCGAGACGCCGACGACGGACTACACCGAGACGACCGAGTCGCTCCCCGAGGTGCCGCTCTCGATCCCGGCGACGGAGGTGCTGTACTACCAGGACCCGTACACGGTCGCTTTCGACGCCCATGTCGTCTGGAGCCACGGGCCGCACGTCGTGCTCGATCGCACGTACTTCTACCCGACCGGGGGCGGCCAGGTCCACGACACCGGGCACCTCGGCGACCTGGCGGTGATCGATGTCGAGCGCCGCGGGCCCCACGTGCTGCACCGGACCGAGCGCCCCGCTCCCTGGTCGGCCGGCGAGCGGCTCCACGGCCGCATCGACACGGCCCGACGGACCCAGCTCATGCAGCACCATACGGCGACGCATCTCCTCAACGGAGCCCTCCGTCAGGTGCTGGGTCCGCATGTCTGGCAGGCGGGCGCCTACAAGGGACCCGACCTGGGCCGGATCGACGTGACCCATTTCCGGCCGCTCGCGAAGGAGGAGCTCCGCACGGTCGAACGGCTCGTCAACCGCATCGTGCGGGAGGACCGGCCGGTGAAGAGCTACTTCGAGCCGCGCGGCGAGGCGGAACGTCGCTTCGGCTTCACGCTCTATCAGGGCGGCGCGGTCCCCGGCAAGGACCTGCGGATCGTCGAGATCGAGGGCTTCGACGTTGAGGCCTGCGGCGGGACGCACTGCACCCACACCAGCGAGGTCGGCGCGATCGACGTGCTCGACGTGGAACGGATCCAGGACGGGGTCGTGCGGGTGGCCTTCGCGGCCGGCGAGCGCGCCCTCGACCTACGGGAGGAACACGACGAGATCCTGCGCGAGACCGCGCGGAAGCTCGGCGTGCCCGTGGCGAAAGTGCCGGCCGGCGTCGACCGGCTGCTCGGAGAGATGGAGGAGCAGCGGAGGTCGGTCAAGGAACGCCAGCGTGAGGATCTGGGGGCGATGGCGACCCGTCTCCTCGCGGACCCGGGCGCCACGGAGACGGTGGGCGATCTCACGATCGTGAGCGCGACCGCCTCACTGGACCGAGCCGCCCTCATGGAGCTGTCCCGGCGCATTACGAAGGACGCCGGCCGGGTGGCGATCCTCGCCAGCGAGGAGGGGGGACGAGGGACGTTGTTCATCGGTTCCAGCGCGCCCGCCGTGCCCGCGCTCGCGGTCCTCGAAGCGGCACGGTCGCGGTTCGACGGCAAGGGCGGGGGAAACCCGGGGGCGGCGACGGCGGTGGGCGAGCCCGGAACCCCGCTCGCGGACGCGGTCCGCGCGGCGCGGGACGCGGCGCGGAGCCGGGCGACCGGATGAGCGGACCGGGGTGGAACCGGCGAAATGTGTTACAGCCCGGGCCCGGGGCGGTCAGCGGACCAAAACCTTTACTTTCCGTTGGGGCCCATGAAGGGCGGGACACGGAATGGTTGAGTGGGCTCCGGGACCCTCGCGACGCCGCGGCTTCCCAATGGTGAAATGACAGCGAACGATGGGAGTACGGTCGGCGGGGTTCCGCCGGAGGTCGTCGCCTTCCTGAGCGGCAAGGGCGGCCGCTCCCTGATCATCAAGGGCGGCGCGGGAACGGGGAAGACCACCTTCGGGCTCGAACTGCTCGACCGCGTCGGGCGCCCCAACCGCTCCTACTACCTCTCGACCCGCGTCGGCGACGAGGCGCTCTACCGGCAGTTCCCCTGGCTCAAGACCACCGAGATGCGCACGCGGGTCCTGGACGCCGCGAAGCTGTTCCTCGACGCGATCAACACGTCCGGGAAGAAGGGCGAGCCCGAGCTCCCCGAGACGGAGCAGAAGAAGGTCCGCGCCGGCCGCGAGGTGCTCGGGAGCTTCGGGCAGGAGCGGGGCCCGCCGACCCGCGTCGACCGCTCCCACCTGCAGGCGCTGCTGAAGCGGAGCCCGATGCCGGAGGTGGAGAACGTCTACAACCGGATCGAGCGCGGCCTCCCGGAGAAGTCGCTGCTCGTCATCGACTCGCTCGAGGGTGTGACCCACAAGTACGGACTCGAGATGGAAGAGTTCGTGATGGCGCTCCAGAAGGACCTCGTCGAGGCGTCCAGCACGGACGTCGTCATGATCCTGGAGAAACCCGAGGCCGGCGGGATCGAGTACCTCGTCGACGGCCTCATCTCGATCCAGCGCGAGGAGCTCGACGAGCGCCGGGTCCGGCACCTGCGGCTCGAGAAGCTGCGCGCGACCAACATCGGTCGGGCCCGCTACGCGGTCACCCTCAACGGGGGTCGGTTCGAGGCGCTCGGCATCGGCGCCGGGAACGGCGTGGCGGCGTCGAACTCCGCCTGGAAGCCGCTCTCCGATCCCGAGCGCTACTACTCCACGGGAATCCCCGATTTCGACCAGCTGCTCGGCGGGGGCTTCCGCCGTGGGAGCTTCAACGCCTTCGAGGTCGACGTCAACGTCGGGATCGACGACTACTACATGCTGTTCACGCCCACGTTCCTGAACTTCCTGGGCCAGGGGCGGGGGCTGATCGCGGTGCTCGCGGCGGGCGAGTCGCCCGAGAAGCTGCGCGACACGCTGGTGCGGCACATCCCGCCGAACCTGTTCGACACCCGGGTGCG
>JASHYV010000012.1 GCA_030064695.1 Thermoplasmata archaeon | reverse complement strand
CGTCGGGGTACTCCGCACACTCCGGGAGCGCGATGTCGGAACTAGAGGGGGGCGTCGTCGCCGTCCTCGTCGGGGCAGGTGAACAGCGAGTGCTCCTCGAGCAGGCGGAAGACGGCGACGCCGGCGTCCTGCGGGGTCACGCCGTCCCCGGGGCGCTCCCGCTCGGCGACGTACGCCGAGAAGGCGCGGAACTGGGGGAACGTGCCGCCGTCGTTCGCGCTCGACGCGCGCAGCGCGGCGTCGTCCTTCAAGCGGCGGCCCTCGCCGACGAGCGCCTCGCCGTCCGCCTTGTTCTCCTTGAGCGGGCCCCGGAAGTAGCGGCACCAGTACACGCCCG
Source organism: Thermoplasmata archaeon (assembly GCA_030064695.1). The sequence continues at coordinate 41,793 of JASHYV010000012.1, read as the reverse complement.
CGCTCCGCTTCATCGCGGGCGGGAGATACTGGTCGACGAATTCGGTGACCCGCTTCTCGTTCTGGCGGAACGAGTCGCCGCTCCGCGCGCGGATCCGGCCGCGCATCGCGTGGACGAGGCCGGCCTTGAGATCGGCGCTCGACGGGATCGCGTGGTCGCCCACCGTGGCGATCGCGCTCGTGCGGGCCGAGACATCGAGGAGCGTGCGGTTCGAGCCGACCTCGCCGATGTCCGGGTTGTCCTCGCTCATCCGGAGCCGCCACGCCTCGACGACACGGACTCCGGCGTCGACCAGGATCTCCGGCACCCAGCCGATCCCCTCGGTGGACCGGCCCAGATGGACGATCCGGCGGTTGTCGGCGTGCCGGTCGTTGTAGCCGATGTGCAGGCTGGTGAGACGGTCGGAGAGCGGGTCGTTGATGTTGTCGAGGTCGGACAGGTTCGACGTGCCGACCGCGACGAACGCCGCCGGGAAGCTCTCCCGCGACTTCGACGGCGTGACGGTGCCCTCCTGCAGCGCCTGCAGGAGCACGTTCTGGGTCCCGAGCGGGAGCTTGCCGATTTCGTCGACGAGCAGGAAGCCCCGGTTCGCCTGGAGGAGCTTCCCGGGCTCGAAGACGAGCGGGCTCATCGGATCGCCGACCTCCTCGAGCTTCCGCAGGTTGATGTTGCCGGTCAGGTGGTCCGGGAAGACCTCGGAGCTGCCCTGGACCCGGGCGAAGCCGAACCCCTCGCGGAGCTGCACGTATTCCGCCGGCACCTTCGCGGGGTCCACCCGGGTCGGGTCGAAGTTGGCGGCGTCGCCGTCGGGCGCGAACCGTCGCGCGCAGATCGGGCACGGCGGAAAGCGGGCGGCGGCGTCCCGGTCGACCAAGCTCAGCGGGTGGTCGAGGACCGGGCAGCCGTCGACGACCCAGGCGCCCTTCGGGAAGAGGCTCCAGAGGTCCTTGGCGAGGCTCGTCTTCCCGGCCCCCGAGGGACCGAAGAAGAGCACGTGGGCGCCCGAGACGAGGGCGGTGACGAGGTCCTCGTACGTCGACTCGGGCAGCACGGTCCGGGGGAACAGCGCCCGGACTGCGTCCTCGCGGGCGAGTCCCTTCTTCCGGAAGGCGTCCAGGGAGCGGAGGATCTCCGAGCGGAACCGCTCCCCCGGGCTCTCGACGACCGCGTGAGCGGCGACGAGCTGCGCGGCAGTCCCTCGGGTCCCGGGCGTTGGAGCGGCGGTCGGTTGCGCCACGGCGCGCCGAGCTGGGTTCGCTTAATTAGTTTGGCGCGGCGGCCACCGGCGAGACGGCGGAGTCGCTCCTCGGCGACCCAACCGTTAAGTAGGGTACCCCGCTCCGCACCCCCTCGAGCGATGGCCGAGAAGGAGACGACGCCGAAGAAGCCCGCCTTGGCCCGGACGGTCAAGGACAAGTGGCGCTCGAAGCACTGGTACAAGGTGCGCGCCCCGGGCCTCTTCCAGCACGTCGAGCTCGGCGAGACCGTGGCGAGCGAGCCGGAGCAGATCATCGGCCGGACGCTCGAGACGACGCTGCCCGAGCTCTCGGGCGGCGGGGACGCGGGCAAGGCCCACATCAAGCTGCGGTTCCGGGTGGAACGGATCGGCGGCGACGGCGTCGCCGAGGCGCGGTTCATCGGCCACGACCTCACCTCCGACTACGTCCGCCGCCTCGCGCGGCGCAAGCGCTCGAAGATCGACACGTCCTTCTCCGTGACGACGAAGGACGGCGTCGAGATCATCGTGAAGCCGGTCGCCGTCGGCGAGCAGCGGCTCCAGAGCCGCCTGCGCGCCGAACTGAGGCACAAGATCGTCGAGATCCTCGTCGACGAGGCCAAGCTCCGGACGAGCCCCGAGTTCGTCCGGGAGATGCTCCAGGGCGAGCTCTCGAAGGTGCTCGCCCACGGTGTGAAGACGCTCTATCCGCTCAAGAAGATCGAGATCCGCCGCTCCGAGGTGCTCGGCGTGATCTCCGACGAGATCCCCACCTCGGAGCCCGCGGTCGCCGCGGAGGGCCCGGCGACGCCGGAGCCCGTCCCGATGGCCGACGGCGGTGACGGGACCCCGGCCTGAGCGGAGCGGGCGCGGCCGGCTCCGCGCGTTCCTCCCTGTCGGAGTGGCTCAGCCTGGTAGAGCACGGGACTCATAGCGGGCCGCTCCGCCGGTGCGGCCCGGGAGAGATCCTGGGGTCGGGGGTTCAAATCCCCCCTCCGACATTTTGGATTTGAACTCCCACGTAGCGACTCTCGCCCGGACGGATGGGGCCTTCCCACTTCGAACGACTCGCTCCAGTCTCGATGGCCTTGTTACGTGTGGAACAGCTACTCCAGCACCGAGCCTCCGGTGGGCTCTGCGCACCCGATCCGGCGCGCCGAATCCGAGTGTCGTTCGAAGCCGAAGGATGCCGTTCTCGCCGGGTAGGATAAAATCGTAAGGCGCGCTTTACACCTTGGTAAGAATGGCGACCGAGGTGGGCACCATCAGCACGAAAGGTCAGGTGACCATCCCCAAGGATATCCGGGACGCCTTGGGGATGCGTCCGGGGGACAAAGTCCGGTTCGACCTAGAACGGGGGGATCGAGCTGTACTCCGAAAGGCGGAACCCTCAACGCTGACCGAGATTCTGGGGCGGCTAGGTCCTTCGACAGAGCCGGCAGTGCTGCAGCAGCGGAGGCTACGGCGTGAGTGGTCCGACCGTAATCGTCGACACTAACATCTTCGTCTCGGCTCGAAACCCGAATGAGTCGGGTTACGACGCGTGCCGACACTTGCTCGATCGCATCGATGCCGAACGCGTCCGCGCCCTGGTTTCGACGGTGACGGTCGCCGAGGTCCGTGCCAGTCTCGATCCCGCCGAAGTTCGAGCGGTCTGGTAGGCATTCCTGAGCCACCTGCTCACTTCCCCGAACTATTCGGTGAAAGCCGTCGACGTGGAGATTGCGGAAGCGGCTGGGGAGCTCCGGCAGCAGACCCAGCTCACGCTCCCGGACGCGCTCATCGTCGCCACGGCGAAGGTCCGGAAGGCAATCGCCGTCGTTACCCAGGATCGCCAACTCGGCCGCTTGCAGTCGGTGGTTCGCACTCGTGACCCCTCCGAACTACGGTGATCGACGAACGTTCGCTCGGGCATTTCGAGCCGGGCGGGGTCTCTGTCCTCCACGAGACCTAAGACCTCAGGGGGGTTGAATACCGGCGTCACGCTTGGATCTCGCACGGATTTCGACCTCTGCCGACCCTGCTGGGGCCGAACTGGATGCATGAACGGGTGAGGGCGAAGACGGAAGTCCTGGTGGGTCATGGTCTGGGGTCCGTGCGGACCTCGCCCTTGTAGATTCACGTAACCGTGCGCCGCGCTTTGGCCTCGGGAACTGGGATCCCTCGGCCCGGAAGAGCCCGACTCGGGTCCGGGGCCGTCCCTCATATGGTCTCGAGGGCCTCCGACCCGCGCCCGCGAGCACTCCAGACTTCCGATGCCCGACGATACCTCCCCTCCGAAACCCCCGTCCGAGGAGAGTTCCTTCGAGGATCTCCCGCTGCACTCCAAGCTCCAGAAAGGCGTGCGAGAGATCGGGTATCGGGTGCCGACGCCCATCCAGCGCGGCACGATCCCCCACGCCGTCACCGGCCGCGACATCGTCGGGACGGCCCAGACCGGCACCGGCAAGACCGCCGCCTTCCTGCTGCCGGTGCTCGAACGGCTCCTCGATGCGCCGCGCGGTCGGATCCTCGCCCTCATCCTCACGCCGACGCGCGAGCTCGCGCTCCAGGCGGACGGCTTTCTCCGAAAGCTGGCCGGCCACACGCACCTCCGGGGCGCGCCCGTGTACGGGGGCGTCGGCATGGCCGACCAGGAGCGGGCGCTGCGCGGCGGCGCCGAGATCATCGTCGCCACCCCGGGCCGTCTCCTCGACCACATGAGCCGCGGCTACGTCGACTTCCGGGCGCTCCGGATCCTGGTGCTCGACGAGGCGGACCGCATGCTCGACATGGGGTTCCTTCCCGACGTCCGCCGGATCCTCGAGCGGCTCCCACGGGAGCGGCAGACCATGCTCTTCTCGGCGACGATGCCCCCCGAAGTGGTGGCGCTCTCCCGCCAGTTCCTGAGGGACCCGAGGCTTGTGCAGGTCGAGGAACGCACCGTCGCTGCGGTGGGCATCTCGCATCTCGCCCTTCCGGTGCCGGCCCATCTCAAGGTGGACCTCCTGCTCAACCTGCTCGAGGACGTGGCGATGACGAGCGTGCTCGTCTTCGCCCGGACCAAGCATCGGGCCGACCGCCTCGCCCGCCAGCTGCAGCAGCGGGGGATCCGCGCCGAGGTCATCCACGGGAACCGGAGCCAGAGCCAGCGCGTGCGGGCCCTCGAGTCGTTCCGCACGGGCGATTCCCGCGTGCTCGTCGCGACCGACATCGCGGCGCGCGGCGTCGACGTGAAGGACGTCAGCCACGTCGTGAACTTCGACGTCCCGCACGAACCCGAGACCTACGTGCACCGCGTCGGACGCACCGCCCGCGCGCAGCAGCGGGGCGACGCGTTCACGCTCGTCAGTCCCGAGGAGGAAGGCGACCTCGGGCGGATCGAGAGGCTGATCGGCATGACGATCCCCCGGGCCCGAGTGCCGAGCTTCTCCTACGAGGCGCCGCGACCGGCGTCCTCGGGCGGACCGCGCCCGGGGTCCCGACCCGGGTTCTCCCGGGGACGGTCCCGTCCCGGGGGGCCCCGTCGCCAAGGTCCACCCCGCGGACGACGGCGGGGGCGCCCCGGAAATTACTGAGCCGCCGGGCGGGCCGGACGGGGGCGTCCCAGGGCGAGGCTGCCACGCCCGAGGGGCTCGCCCGTCGAACGCGGCGCGGGATTCGGGGGGCGTCGGGCCTTCCGGCCCCGGACCGTTGGCCGCGGCCCGCTAGCCGATCAAGACGACGACGACCAGCAAGAGGATGATGACGATGACCCCGGCGCGGACCCAGTGGAACAACTGCGTCGTCCGCTGATCGATCTGCCGCAGCAGCTCGTTGGGATCACTCGGCGTGTTGGGCAGCGTGGTGGAGCCGGGCCTAGAGCCGAACATAGACTCCCGCAGCGCCGATAGGAAGATGAGGTGTGCCCCGGCCGGCCCCATCGAGGGCCGGCGCAGGCGACCGCTCGAGGTGGTCTCGGTTCGTACCTCGACTGATAAAGTCCGTCCGCGATTCGAAGTCGACCCTGAGGAACGTTCCTTGCCGGCTACGCCGACCCCGCACCCCGGTCGGTTCTCGGCCGTCCCGGCGACCCGAGAACAGCTCGAGTCCACGGGCGTGAGCCCGACGCTCCTCTCGCTCTCGGGGTTCGAATGCAGCCTGGCCACAGTACCGCTCGACGAGCTCGAACGGGTGGCCCATGCGGTCACTCGGGAGGCGATCCGGGACCGGTTCGCCGGCGCTCCGGAGACCGAGGAGGTCGCCTTGCTCTCGACGTGCCACCGGATCGAGCTGCTGGTGCTGACCCGCGGTCGGGCGGAATCGGACCGCTGGAGGGAGATGCTCCCCGGACCGCTCGAGGCATGGACGGCGCGAGAGGGCCGGGAGCTCGTGCGCCACGTCTTTCGCGTGGCCGCGGGCCGCGAATCGTTGGCCTACGGGGAGGCCGAGGTGGCCGGTCAGGTCCGTGCCGCGGTGGGCACGGTCCGGAGCCGTCACCCCCGGCCCGTCCTCCGGTCGGTGCTCCGCGAGGCCGCGGCGACCGCGGACGGGCTCGCGGGCCCCGCCGGAACCTCCGCCTCGATCGCGGCGGTCGCGGTGGACCGTCTCCTGGCGCTGGTGGACCGCCCCTGGCCGCGGGTGCTGGTCGTCGGTTCGGGCACGGTGGGGCGTCAGGTCGTGCGCGCGCTGGTCCCCCATGCCCGGGTCGTACTGCTGTTCCACGAACGCCCGCCTGAGGCCGCCTTTCTGGAGGCCACCGGGGCCCCGGCGGTCCGGATGGATCACCTCCGCGAGCAGATCGAGGGGGCGGACGTGGTCGTGACGGCGGCGAAGTTCGGCGACGGCGCACTCGGGGCCTCGGACCTCCCTCGGGACCGGCCGCTCCTGCTCGTGGACCTCGGGATGCCCCGCAACGTCGACCCGGCGGTGCGAGCGCTCCCGAACGTCCGGCTCCTCGACCTGGGCGAGCTCTATGCCCGGCCGAGAGCGGTCCTCGGGTCAGTGCTCGTCGATCGGGAGCTCGAGGAGCGGGCCGCCCGGTGCTACGACCGGCTCGAACCGGAGCTGGGATCGCCGCTGGTCGACCTCCTGCTCCGAGAGGCCGAAGCCGCCCGACGCGCGGAGGTCGAGAGCGCCCGGCCGTTCCTGGGGCCGCTGGAGCCGGGCCAAGAAGCTGCGATCGAGCGGCTCACCCGGCGCCTCACCGCCCGTTTCCTGGTCCCGGCCACCGAGCGGATCCGCTCCCTCCCGCCGGGAGCGACGGGAGATGCCGAGCGTCGGCGGGCGTTCGAGCTCCTGCGTCCGCGACCGCCGGACCCTTGACCGTCTCCCTCCGGGTCGGTACCCGACGGAGTCCGCTGGCGCGCGCGCAGACCAGCTCGGTCGTCGACCTCCTCGCCCGAGCGGCGCCGCGTACGCGGTTCCGGGTGGTCCCGCTCGACGCCAGCGGCGACCGCGACCGGGCGCCGGGAGGCTCGCCGGACTTCACCGACACGCTGGACCGAGCGCTCCTCGAGGGCCGGCTCGACGTCGCCGTCCACAGCGCCAAGGACCTCCCGGTCGAGCTCGATCCTCGGCTGGAGATCGTGGCCTGCCCGCGCCGGGCGGATGCGCGGGACTGCCTCGTGGTCGGCCCGGAACGCCCCGGACCCCTTCCCCGCGGGGCCCGGGTCGGCTCGAGCAGCTTGCGACGGCGCGCTCAACTGCTCCGCTGGCGGCCCGATCTTTCGGTCGTCGAGATCCGGGGCAACGTCGACCGGCGGGTCCGTCTCGTCGGGGCGGGCGAGATCGACGCCGCGATCCTGGCGGTGGCCGGCCTCGCTCGGCTCGGTCGATCCCGCGAGATCCGACGGATCCTGCCGACGAGCGCCTTTTTGCCGGCTCCGGCTCAAGGGGCGCTCGCCGTCGTCGCTCGGGCTGCGGACCCCTCGATGCGAACGCTTGTCGGTCGCATCAACGACGCGCCGACGCGCGCCGCCGTCGCCGCGGAACGCGCCTTCGCCGCCGCGCTCGGCGGCGACTGCCGGACCCCGTTGGGGGCGCTCGCGTCCCTGCGCGGGTCGCGACTCACGGTCACCGGCGAGGTTCTCGCGCCGGACGGACGGAGGAGCCTTCGTCGACGCCAGGGGGGTCCCCGCGCGGAGAGCGCCGCGGTCGGACGCCGGCTCGGCGAAGAGCTGGTCCGGCTCGGCGCCCTCGACCTGGTGCGACAGGGAGCTCGGTGAACCGATGGGGTCGCCCGCCGGAGCGCCCGCCCGACCGACGGTCGTGCTCGTCGCGGCGCGGGGCACGCTCTCGGGGGTAGACGCTCTGCTGCGCCGCTCCGGCGCCCGGCCGGTCCGCGTGCGGGTCCTCGAGACCCGGCCGGTCCCGCCCGAGCGGTGGCTACAATCGGCCCTCCGGGCCCCCGCGCCTGACACGATCGTGGTGACCAGCCGGGCCGCGGTGGATGCGGGGCTCGGGCCGTGGCGCCGGGCGGTGCGCGGGTCCCGACCCCTGGTCGAATACTGGGCCGTGGGCCCCGGCACCGCCGCCGCCGTGCGAGGGGTCGGAGTCCGTCGCGTGCGCCGGCCCCCGTCCCTCGGCGCGTCGGCGCTGGTGCGGGCCCTGCGCCGGCCGACGCCCCGGACGGTGCTCTACTTCCGATCGGACCGGGCGGGACCCGCCTTCGGGGCGTCGCTCCGACGTCAGGGACACCGGGTCGTCGACCCCGTCGTCTACCGGCTGGGGCGGACGCCGCCGCTCCCCGCTCGCACTCGGGCGGCGTTCCGCCGCGTGGCCCTCCTGGTCGTGACCAGCCCCTCCGGCCTCTCCGAGCTCCGGCGACGGTTGGGCGCCGCGGCCTTCGATCGACTCGCCCGTCGCGTCCCGCTCGTCGTGCTCGGCGCGCAGTCCCGAGACGCGGCCCGGAAGAGCGGGTTCCGCCGGATCTCGATCGCGCCCTCCCCGCGGGCACAACCCTTTACCCGACACCTGCTCGCGGAGCTCAGCCGTGCCGCCGCGTAGGTCGTCCTCGCCCGATCCGGAACCGCCCCCGATCGTGCGGCTCCGCCGGCTGCGCCGCACCCGCGCGTTGCGCGACTGGACGGCGGAGACCGGGGTGGAGCTCCGTCGTCTGGTCTATCCGGTCTTCGTCCGGCCGGGCTCCGGTTCGCCGGAGCCGGTGCCGTCGATGCCCGGGGTCGCCCGCCACGCGGTGGCCGGGATCCCCTCGCTGGGCCGGGCGCTCGAGTCGGAGGGAATCCGCGCGGTGCTGCTCTTCGGCGTGGGCCGAACGAAGGACGCGGAGGGTCGCGACGCCTGGGCCGCCGATGGCCTAGTCCCTCAGGCGGTGCGCGCGTTCAAGAAGTCCGCGCCCGACCTCGTGATCGCAACCGACGTCTGTCTCTGCGCCTACACGTCGCACGGGCACTGCGGAGTGGTCCGGGACGGTGAGGTCGCGAACGACCCGACGGTCGAGCGGCTCGGTCGCGTGGCGGTCGCCCACGCGGAGGCCGGGGCCGACGTGGTCGCGCCCAGCGCGATGATGGACGGACAGGTGGCCGGGATCCGGCGCGCGCTCGACACGGCCGGCCACGACTCGACCGCGATCCTGGCGTACTCGTCGAAGCACGCTTCCGCGTTCTATGGCCCGTTCCGCGAGGCGGAGGGCTCCGCGCCCGAGTTCGGGGACCGGAGGAGCTATCAGTTGGACTACCGGAACTCCCGCGAGGCGCTCCGGGAGATGGAGCTGGACGTCCGAGAGGGAGCCGACCTGCTGATGGTCAAACCGGCGCTGACGAGCCTCGACCTGCTCGCCCGCGCGCGACATCGGTTCTCGCTCCCGCTCGCGGCATACCAGGTGAGCGGCGAGTACGCGGCCCTGAAGGCGGCCGCCGCCGCCGGCGTCGTGGAGGAGCGGGCCGCGGTCGAGGAGACGCTCACCGCGATCCGTCGCGCGGGGGCGGACCTGATCGTGACGTACTTCGCCCGGGAGGTCGCGCGCAGCGTGCGCGAGTCCCCATGAGCGACGGCGCCCCGGCGACGGGCCACGGGGAGGAGACCGACGGAGCTCGGGACTTCGTGAAGTACACGTTCTTTCACCTCCACCCCGAGTGGCGACGACGGCCGCGCGACGAGCGCGAGGCCGGCAAGGCGGCGTTCGTGGAGGTGCTGGAGCGCCCACCGGCCGGGCTCACCCTCCGTACCTACTCGCTCACCGGTCTCAAGGCCGGAGCGGAGATGCTGGTGTGGTCGATCGCGAGCGAACTGGGGCCGATCCAGGAGCTCCACGCCCGACTGCTGGGTACGCCGCTCGGTGGCTACCTCGACACGGCGTACTCCTACCTTGGCCTCGGGCGACGGTCGGAGTACGTCGCCGACCACGCGCACGGCGGAGAAGGGGAGGAGGGCCGGCGTCGGCCGTTCGACCTGCCGTTCCTGTTCGTCTATCCGTTCGTGAAGAAGCGGGAGTGGTACGGGCTTCCCTTCGAGGAGCGCCGCCGCATCATGGGCGAGCACTTCCGGATCGGCCACAAGTACCCGAAGGTCCGGATCCACACCGGCTACTCGTTCGGGCTCGATGACATGGAGTTCATCCTCGCCTTCGAGGCGGAGTCGCCGCACGAGTTCCTCGATCTCGTGAGCGACCTCCGACCCACCGAGGCGAGCCGGTTCACCGCCCTCGAGACCCCGATCTTCACCTGCGCGCTCGCCTCGGCGCGGCGCATGCTCGATCTCGCGGACGGCCTTCCGTGAGCCCGGCCGCGCCCGGACCCCGCTCCCGCTCGCTCGCGCGCCGCGCCGCCCGCGTGCTGGTCGGGGGCGTCGACAGCCCCGTGCGGGCGTTCGGCTCGGTAGGAGGCTCCCCGGTCTTCTTCGCACGGGGCCGGGGCGCCTACCTCACCGACGTGGACGGCCGGAACTACCTCGACCTCGTCGGCTCGTGGGGGGCCAACCTGCTCGGCAACGCGCCGGCGTCGGTCGTGGCCGCGGTGCGCGCGACGGCGCAACGCGGACTCACCTTCGGGGCGCCGTCGCCGCTCGAGCACGAGCTCGCCGAGCGGATCCGCCGGGGAGCGCCGTCGCTCGAGCGACTGCGGTTCGTGAGCTCCGGAACGGAGGCGGTTATGAGCGCGGTCCGGGTCGCCCGTGGGTACACCGGCCGTTCCCGCATCGTGAAGTTCGCCGGCGGGTACCACGGGCACTCGGACGGCCTCTTGGCCCGGGCCGGGTCGGGGGTCGCCACCCACGGCCTCCCCGACTCCGCCGGGGTCCCACGTTCGATCGTGCGGGAGACGCTCGTCTCGCCGTACAACGACGCGGAGTCGCTCGCGGCGCTCTTCGAGCGTCACGGCGCGACCATCGCCGCCGTCGTCGTAGAACCGGTCGCCGGCAACATGGGCGTGGTCCCTCCTCGCCCCGGCTTCCTCCCGAAGATCTCCGCGCTTGCCCGCCGGCACGGCGCGCTCGTCATCGCCGACGAGGTGATCACCGGGTTCCGCCTGCGCCGGGGCACCGTCCACGAATCGCTGGGGCTCACGGCGGACCTGGTCACGCTCGGCAAGGTCGTGGGCGGCGGGATGCCGGTCGGGGCCTTCGGCGGCCGCCGCCCGGTGATGGAGACGGTCGCACCGCTGGGCCCGGTCTACCAGGCCGGCACCCTCTCGGGGAACCCGATCGCGATGGCCGCCGGGGCGGCGATGCTCGACGCGCTCACCCCCGAGGTGTACCGACGGCTGGAGCGGCGGAGCGCCGAGCTCGAGGCGCGGCTCCGGGTCCTCGCCGAGTCGGAGCGGGTCCGTCCGTTCACGCTCCAACGCGCCGGCTCGATGCTGGGGCTCTTCTTCGCGCCCGGCCCCGTCCACGATCTCGCGGGCGCCGAAGGCTCGGACCGACGTCGATACGCCCGGTTCTTCCATGCCGTCCTCGACGGGGGCGTCTACCTGCCGCCGTCGGCCCTGGAGACCACCTTCGTCTCGGCCGCGATCGGCGCCCGCGACCTCGATCGGGCCGAAGAGGCGTTCCGTTCGGGATTCCGTGCGGTCCGGAGGCTCCGCCGATGAGGCGGCCCCGCCTCGTGCGCGCGCTGCGAGGGGAGGAGACCGACACCACGCCCATCTGGCTGATGCGTCAGGCCGGGCGCCACCTGCCGGGCTATCGGAAGCTGCGGGAGACCCATTCGGTGCTGGAGCTCGCGCGCAGCCCCGAGCTCGCGGCCGAGATCACCCTCGAGCCGCTGCGCCGGTACGACGTCGACGCGGGCGTCGTGTTCGCGGACATCTCGCTGCCGTTCCTCGGGCTTGGCGTTCCGTTCTCGATCGACCCGGGGCTGGGCCCGGTCGTCTCCCATCCGATCCGGACGCGGGCCGACGTCGACGCGCTGACCGAGTTCGACGCTCGGGCCTCGGTCCCGTTCGTCGGCCGGGCGATCGAGCGCTTCCTCGAGCTCGAGCCGGAGCGCCCGATCGTCGGATTCGCCGGCGGGCCGTTCACCCTGGCCTCCTACCTGATCGAGGGGGGACCGTCCCGCGAGTACACGGAGACGAAGCGGCTCCTCTACTCCGATCCGGCCACGTTCGACCGACTGCTCGAACGGCTCGCGACCGCGACGGTCGACTACCTCCGTCTCCAGGCGGAGAGCGGCGCGGAGGCGCTGCAGCTGTTCGACACCTGGGTCGGCGCCGTTTCGCCGTCCGTGTTCGAGCGCCATCTCCGGGACCCGCTCCGGACGATCTTCGACGGGCTCAAGGGAACCGGGCGGCCGACGATCTACTTCTCGACGGGGAGTTCCCACCTCCTCGAGCTCCTCGCCCGCACCGGGGCCGACGCCCTCGGGGTCGACTGGCGCGAACCGCTCGGCCGGGTCCGGGCGCGCGTGGGACCGACGCTCGCGCTCCAGGGGAACCTCGACCCGGGCGCCCTCCTCGGAACGCCCGAGCTCCTGAGGCGCGAGGCGCAGCGCGTCTTGGACGAGCTCCCGGACGGGCGTGCGCACGTCTTCAATTTAGGTCACGGCGTGCTGCCCGGCACCGACCCGAGGCGCGTGGAGGAGCTCGTGGAGTTCGTCCACGCCGCGGGTCGGGATCGGAGGGCTCCGTGACCAAGAACGACCGCGAACCGCGCGGCGTTCTCCTGATGGGATACGGCAGCCCGAACGGAGCCGACGACCTGCCCTCGTACCTCGCGGAGGTCCTGCATGGGCAGCAGCCGTCCGACGAGATGGTCGCCGAGTACGTGCGCCGGTACGAGCGGATCGGCGGCTCGCCGCAGAATCGGATCCTGGCCTCCCTCCGGGGGAAGCTCGAGCGGCGGCTCGGCCGGGAGGGCCCAGGCGCGCGCGTGTTCCTCGGGGTGAAGCACGGACATCCCGCGTTGAAGGACGTGATCCCCGAGGCGGCGCGCGCGGGGTTCGGTCACCTCGTGGCGGTGCCGCTCTCCCCATACGCCTCGACCTGGATCACGGAGCCGTATCGGACGGGCGTGGCCGACGGGATCCGCGCGGCGGCGACCCCGATCGAGGTCGACGTCCGGCTCGACTGGCACCTCGATCCGAATTGGATCGGGTACTGGAGCCGGGCGATCCGCTCGGAGCTCGCGCGACGATCCGATCCGTCCGCGACCGTGCTGCTCTCGGCCCACAGCCTGCCGCAGCGGATGCGCGACCGGGGCGACCCGTACCCGGAGATCCTGGCGGAGACCTCCGGGGCCATCGCCCGGGAGGCCCGGCTCGACCGGTGGGCGTTCACCTTCCAGAGCGCCGGCAACACCACCGAGCCCTGGCTCGGCCCGGACATCACGGAGGTGATGGTCGACTGGACGAAGCGGGGGGCGCGTCGGCAGCTCGTCGCCTCCTTCGGGTTCGTCTTCGACCACTTGGAGGTCCTCTACGATCTCGACGTCGTGGTCCGCGAGTTCGCCGAGTCCCACGGGATCGAGTACCATCGCATCCCGATGCCGAACGACGACGACGCGGTCGTCGAGGCGCTCGCCGCCCGGATCCTCGCGCCCGTCTGACCGGTGGAGGGGACGCCGGGGGCGTCGACCGCGTCGGGCCGGTCGGGCACGGCGTAACGACATGGTTATTGGAGCGCCCCGGGTGCGGTCGCTCCGGGAGGACGCGTCGGCATGGAGGGACGGATCGCGCAGATCACACTCGTGGTGACGGACCAGGCCCGGTCGCTCGCCTTCTTCACGGAGCAGGTCGGGTTCGAGAAGAAGACGGACGTCGCTCCGCCGGGCGGCGCCCGTTGGGTGACCGTAGGTCCCCGGGGCCAGGAGCTCGAGCTCGCGCTCTGGCAGGTCGGGTCGGCTGTCGACCCGGCGCAGCAGGCCTGGTCGAAGGGGTGGGCGCCGGGAAAGGCCCCGCCGATCGTGCTGCGCGTCCCGGACGTCGCCCAGACGCACCGGGAGCTGAGCGCCAGGGGCGTGGAGTTCCCGCAACCGCCCCAGGAGTACCCGTGGGGCACCGCCGCCACGTTCCGGGACCCGGACGGGAACCTGTTCTCGCTCAGCCAGCCCCCGCGACGCTAGGCCCTGCCGGCGGGCGGACGGCGGGCGCACCCGAGGGTTATTTCCCCCGAGGGCCCGTGCGCCCGCGAGGGGGTTCGCCGACTCGGACCCCGGCCCGCGCGGAATCGATGAAGCGGCATCCGGTACCCCGGCTGGAGGTGCGACCGGCGCGGCGCTTCCGGTTCCGCGACGCCGACCCCCGGGACACCTCGAGCTTCGCCGGGCCGAAGTCGAGGGCGCTGCGCGAGCTGGCCCAGCTCTCGCTCGACCTGGACCGGCTGCAGGAGCTGCTGTACGCGTGCCGGGGCCGGGGGCTCCTCGTCGTACTGCAAGGGCTCGACACCGCCGGCAAGGACGGCACGATCCGACGGGTGTTCTCCGGCGTGAACCCGGAGGGGGTCACGGTCGCCAAGTTCGGCGTCCCCACGTCCGAGGAGCACCGCCACGACTTCCTCTGGCGGATCCACCCCCACGCTCCGGGGAAGGGGGAGATCGTGATCTTCAATCGAAGCCACTACGAGGACGTCCTGGCGGCCCGCGTCGACGGGATCGTCCCTCGCTCGGTGTGGAAGGAGCGCTACCGGGCCATCAACGAGTTCGAGCGCATGCTCGACCGGGAGGGCACGAGCGTCGTCAAGTTCTTCCTCCACGTCTCCCCGGAGGAACAGCGGCGCCGGATCGAGGCCCGCCTCGCCGACCCAACGAAGCACTGGAAGTTCAGCGCCTCCGATCTCACGGAACGCGCGAAGTGGCCCCAGTACCTCCCGGCGATCGAGGAGATGCTGCGACGGACGAGCACGGCGTGGGCGCCGTGGTTCCTCGTGCCCTCCGACAAGAAGTGGTTCCGGGACTGGGCCGTCGCGCGGATCCTCGTGGACCATCTGGAGGAGCTCCACCTCACGTGGCCTGCGCTCCCTCCGGGGTTCGCCCGAGCCCGCACGGTGCGGTGACCGCGCCCGCCTCGCCCCCTTCGGTGGCACGCCCCCCGCCGCCCCGGAGCCGGTGGCCGTTCCGATACGTCGCGATCGCGCTTGCCGTTACCGCCTTCACGGCCGGCGTCCCGACCCCGCTCTACGCGATCTACGCGGCCCGGTACGGCTTCGGGGCGGGCGTGCTCGCCGGCATCTTCGGCGCGTACACCCTCGGCGTGCTGGCCACGATGATCCTGGTCGCGCCGCTGTCGGACCGGATCGGCCGAAAACCCGTGCTCTACGTCGGGCTCGGCCTGACGGCGCTCGCGGGCGTCGCCTTCCTCGTCGCCGGCGGCATCGCCGGGCTCGTGGTGGCTCGGATCGTCTCCGGTCTCGCCGTCGGCGCCACCACGAGCACCGCGACGGCGTCCATGGCCGGGCTCGAGCCCCGGGGCGATCAGCACCATGTCGCCCGGGTCTCGGTCGCGGCGAACTTCGGCGGGGTCGCGACCGGCATCCTGCTCAGCGGGTGGCTCGCCCAGTACGGCCCGGCTCCGACCGAGACGGTCTTCCTCGTCGTCGTCGCCGTGAGCGTCGCGGCCCTGGGGCTCGTCGCCCGCACCCCCGAGACGGTGGTGCCCGAGGCCCGGCGACGCTTCCGCCTCCAGCGCCTCCGGGTGCCCGCCTCGATCCGTCGGCCGTTCTGGGTCTCGGCCGGCGCGCTCGCGGCCTGCTACGCGATCTACGGCCTCTTCGCCTCGCTCGCCCCCACGTTCCTCCGCACGGAGGAGGGGGTCGGGAACCGGGCCGAGGCCGCGGCGATCGTGGCCGTGCTCTTCGGACTGGCCGCGATCGCGCAGCTCGGCCTAGGGCAGGTCCGGGACCGGCGTGCGCTCCTCGACGGCCTGCCGATCGTGCTCGCCGGCCTCCTGGCCGTCGTGCTCGCCCTCACCCTCCGCTCCCTGCCGGTCCTCCTCGTGGGGGCCGCCGGGACGGGGATCGGCATCGGCTTCGCCTACATGGGCAGTGTGACGCTCGTCGACCGGGTGAGCCCGGCGGCGGAACGCGGCGAGATCCTGGCGGCGTTCTACGTCGCCGGGTACCTCGCCCTCGCCGTGCCGACGATCGGCGTCGGGCTGGCCGCGGACCGGGTGGGGCTCGGCACCTCGGCGGTCGTCTTCGGCAGCGCGGTGGGCGCGTTCGTCGCCCTGCTTGCCGTCGCGACCGCGCGGACCCCGACGCCGCCGGGCGGGGAGGGCCGGCCGAGGGGTTCCCCCTAACCTGGGGCGGGGCGGAGCTGCTTCTCGACGTGGGCCATGGGCCACTTCCGCTCGTAGCCGAGCCGTTCGTTGATCCGCCACATCCGTTCGTTCCGCGCGTCGTTGGAGGTGCGGATGCTGCGGTACCCGTGCGCACGCGCGTACTCGAGCGACCGACGCTTCAGCTCGGTCGCGACCCCTCGGCCCCGGAACTCCGGGACGGTGCCCGTGTAGACCTGGTGCAAGGTCTCGGGCTGGTTCGGGAACGGCTCGAGCGAGGTGACGCCCACGTACTGGTCGCCGACCCGGGCCAGGAAGTACGCCTCGGGGCAGAGCTCCGAGCCTCCGAAGGTCGCCCGCGAGAACGCCTCGAAGTCCGGCGGATGGTAGGCCGCGAGCCGTGGGACGTCCGCCCCCGAGCGTATCTGGCTCTCGTAGATCCGCCGTCGGACCTCGGGTCGCTCCGGTCCCTCCTCGAGCAGGGTCGTGAAGCGGATCCCGGCCGCCTCGAGCTCGGCGCGCCGGTCCGGTAGCCGATCGAGCCGCGCGCGATCGAGCTCGAGGATCGAGGTCCACGAGCGACGACCCTCCACGTACCCTTGGGCGGAGGCGAACGCCATCGCCCGAGGCGCGTCCGCCGGCACCTCCGATCGAAGCACTCGGGCCCCCCAGGCCCGCCCTTGGCGGTCGAGCTCCTCGGCGAGGGCGCGGCCGACGCCGCGGTGCTCGTGGTCGGGGTCGACCACGAGGTCCACGTAGAACCCTCCCGGCTCGCTGCCCCAGATCAGCACGAGGATCGCGGCGACCCCGACGAGCCGGTGCGGGCCGATCTCCTCGACCGCCAGAAAGCGGCCGGGCTCCCGGGGGTCCTGGTACAGCCGCCGCTGCTCCCGCAGGCTCTCCGCCGACACCGTCCGCGTCGGGCGCTGCCGGTTCTGCAGCTCCGCGAACGCCGGGTAGTCCGAGTCGGCCAGCTCGCGGATCCGGTACTGCCTGGCGTCCATGGGTCGGAGGCGCCGAGGGAGCCCGCGGCTCCCTCTTCTCCCTTGCCCCGGGCTCGGCCGGCGACAAGAAGAAGAGGGGGACGTCGCTGGCCGTATCCAAGCCCATGGACGAAGAGCTCCCCGACCTGGTCCTGCCGATCGAAGACCGCGACCACACGATCGGGCCGATCTCGGCTCGATACTCCCTGGTCGAGTACGGCGACTACGAATGCCCGCAGTGCGCGGAGTTCGCGCCGATCGCGAAGGAGCTCGTCCGCGAGCTCGGCGACGACCTCTGCTTCGTCTTCCGCAACTTCCCGCTCGTCCGCGAGCACCCGCATGCGCAGTCGGCGGCCGAGGCGGCGGAGGCGGCCGGCCTCCAGAACAAGTTCTGGCTCATGCACGACCGGCTCTTCGAGCACCCCGAGGCGCTCTCCGCCGAGGACTTGCGGCGGCGCGCCGAGGCGCTGCCGATCGAGCTGGAGACGTACCAGCGCGACCTCGAGAGCGGGGAGGCGGCGGCGCGCGTGGCCGAGGACGTGGAGAGCGGCACCGAGGCCGGGGTCGGAGGGACCCCGACGCTCTTCGTCAACGGCCGGATGCACGAGGGCTCGTACGAGTTCTTGCCGCTCCTGGCCGCGCTGAAGGCGGCCCGCCCGTAGGCGGCGGCATGCCGAGCCCCGTCGGCCGCGTCGTCTCCCTGCACGTGAAGGCCGAGGTGCCCGGGGAGCACGGCCTTCCGAAGCCCGAGGTCCCGTCCGTGCGCTTCACCGCCGAGGGCGCGGTGGGCGACTTCAACCGATTCCGGCACGAGGAGCGCCACGACGATCCGCGGATGGCGATCCTGCTCTTCCCGATCGAGACGATCGAGGAGCTCAATCGGGAGGGTTGGCCGGTCCGACCGGGCGACGTCGGCGAGAACGTGACGACCGCCGGGATCCCGTACGCGGCGTTCGCGGTCGGATCGCGCTGGCGGATGGGCGAGGCCCACGTCGAGATCTCGAAGCCGTGCGACCCGTGCGACAACCTGTTCCTGCTGCCGTACGTCGGGCGGGAGCGGGGGCCCGAGTTCCTGAGGACGATGCTGGGGCGGCGGGGCTGGTACGGGCGGGTCGTGGGCGAGGGTCCGGTTCGGACCGGGGACCCGATCGCGCTCGAGTCGTAGCTCACGCGGTCTTGCGACGGCGGACGAGCACGGCCCCGAGCCCCACCGCGATCGCGGCGACCAGGACGCCGAGGACGAGGTAGCCCTCGTCGGCCGGGAGGCCCAGGAACGAACCGGACCCGGACGAGGCGGGAGCCGGGGAGACCGTCACGGCAGGCGCGTGGCCGACCGCCACGGCTCCGTTCGCGTCGGTCACGGTCACGGTGACCGCGTCGAAGGAGCCGGCGGCGCTCGGGGTGCACGCGAGCGAGGCGGTGTCCCGGGAGGCGCATCCCGTCGGCAGCCCGCTCCAGACGTAGGCGTAGGGCCCGTCCCCGCCGACGGCCCCGGCCGAGAACGTGACGGTGGAGCCCGCCGCGAGGGCGGTCACCGAGGCCGAAGGGGCAGCGGAGAGCACCGGGTATGTCGTGAAGGAGAGGGAGGCGTTGGCCGAGACCCCGTTCGAGTCGGTGACCGTGACGAGCACGGAGCTCGAGCCGATGGCGTCGGGCGTGCACTCCACCGTGGCCGCGTCGGCCGTGGCGCAGCCGGAGGGAAGGCCCGACCAGGAGTACGAGAACCCGCCGCTGCCGCCCGCAAGGCCCTCCGCCGAGAAGTTCACGGACTGGCCGAGGTCGGCCCCGGGCCGGGAGGCGACCAGGCCCGTCAGGGAGGGATCGGAGTCGACCACGTACGAGGCCCGGGCGGAGTCGTTCCCCCCGTTCGAGTCGACCACGACGACGGAGACGGTCCCGGAGGCGGCGGCGGAGGGCGCGCAGCTCACGACCGAGGCGTTCGCGCTCGCGCACCCGGCGGGGAGCCCGGACCAGGAGTAGGTGTAGACGCCGCTGCCGCCGGTCACGCCGCTCGCGGTCGCACTCCACGCCTGGCCGACGTCCGCGGACGCCCGCGACAGCGTGACGCCCGTGACCGCGACGGCGGGTTCGATCACGACGGAGAGGGCCGAGCTGTCGGCCGTCGCGTCGTCCGCGTCGGTGACGTCGACCGAGACCGCGAACGTGCCGCTGGCCGTCGGGGTGCAGTTGAGCGAGGCGGAGTCGGCGCTCGCGCAGCCGGTGGGCAGATCCTTCCAGGAGTAGCTCAGCGCCCCCGTGCCCCCGCTCGCGACGGCGGAGAGCGTCAGCGACTGGCCGAGGTCCCGGGAGGCGGAGGGGGCCGCCGTCGGCGTCGCGACGCTCGGGCCCGGCGTCGCGGTGAAGTCGAGCGTGGAACTGGTGGTCGACTCGCCGTTCGCGTCCTTGACCGTGACCGAGACGGAGAACTCGCCGGCGGAGGTCGGTCGGCAGGTGGGCGTCGCGCCCGTCGTGCCCGAGCAGGTCCCGGGCAGATCGTGCCACGTGTACGAGTACGGCGTCGCACCCCCCGAGGGTGACGCGGTGAACGTCACCGACTCGCCGGTCTCCACGGAAGTGGGGCTCGCCGTCGGCGTCGCGACCGTCGGATCGCTGTCGACGACGAAGCTCAGGATCCCGCTCTCGTTGCTCGCGTCCTCCGAGTCGGTCATCGTGACCTGGACGTGGTACGTCCCCGTCGCGGTCGGCGTGCAGGCCAGCGTCTCGCTGGTCGAAGCAGTACAGCCGAGTCCGCTCGGGCTCGTCGACCAGACAAAGGTGTCGCCGCCGGACCCGGAATCGAGCACCGTGGTGTTGAACGTCACCGACTGGCCGAGGTCGATCGAGGCCGGACTCGCCGTCGGCGTCCCGACCCACGGCGCGCAGCCGGCGGTGACCGTCGCGTACGTGGTGGCCCCCGGCGTCACGGTACACGTTCCCAGCGCCGTGTGGCTGCCCGACGCGTTCACCCAGATGGGGTACGTCCCTCCGACGACCGTCACCTGGGCGAGGCCGTCCACGAACGGATAGTCGTCGTGCAGGACGGCGAGCGTCCCCGAGCTCGAGGCGGAGTCCGAGACCTGCAGGGTCCCGACCTCGTTCTGGTTGTACGCCTGGGCCGGCGTCGCGTTGCGGGCGGTCCCGTTGAGCTGGATCGTGTAGGGCCAGCCGGAGGCGTCGTGCCCGAAGTACGACTGCAGGTTCTCCACGGCCTCGGCCGTGTTGCTCCCGAAGTTCCAGACCGACGGAGGCGCCTCGAAGTTGTGGCCGTTCCAGTAGAGCAGGCGCGACGACGCGTCCGTGGTGGCCTGTGCCGAGGTGTTGGAGCCGCCACCGGGTCCGCCGATGGTGAGCTCCGCATCGTAGTACAGGCCGAGCGGATTGTACTCCGAGCCGTCGACCACGAAGCCGTTGTCCGACGAGAACCCCTTCGCCCAGGGGAAGACGACGTTGTCGTACGTCACGTACCAGCTCGTGACGCCGTCCCAGTACTCGAAGGCGACGGCGGGCAGGCCGGCGGAGGTCACGTACGATCGCACGAGCAGGCCGAAGTCCCCGGGGTTCGGCATGAGGAGCGACGCGCCCGGGAGGCTCGAGGCGGGGCTCACCGCGTAGTAGCCCTCGCAGCCGCTGTACTCGTAGACCGTCCCGTTCCCTTGTACCCCGGAGTTGTCGAGGCAGGCCGAGCTGCTGGAGAAGTTCCAGATGTTGTTCTCGAAGCCGAGGTCGTTGTCGGAGGAGTCCATGAACGCGACGTCCTGGATCCAGTAGGCGTAGGTCGTCCCGTCCCGGACGAACTGCAGCACGACGTTCAGCTGGTCCGTGAAGGAGGTCCCCGATCCTCCGTTCAGGTTCAGGTGCTGCCAGGAAAAGTTGCCCAGGAACTCGGTGGTGTTGTACGTGTACGGCTGGTCGTCGGCGCCCACGCCGAAGTCTCCGATGCCCATCGGAGCGGGCTCGCGGTCGTAGTACCCCGTGGGATTGACCGTGTCGGCCGAGGAGAGGCCCAGGATCTCGGTATGGATCGGCGGGAAGGCGGTCGGCGCTGAGGCCGACTCCGAGCTCACCGAGGCGGAGGGGCTGGCGGAGGACGCCGCCGGGGCGATCGCCGCGCCGAACGCGCTCGTCGCGGAGATCACCGCGAGCGCCACGACCAGGGCCCAGCGGAGGCGGACGGATCTCGGGCGAGCGGAGAGACCGGCCATGGGAAGCGTGCCGAAACGATGCGAGGCACCGAGGTTTAACGGTTCGCCCCCGGGCTAGGCCGCGGCCGTCCCCTCGAACAGCGTGTCGAGGAGGCCGATCGGCGGGCTCCCGAAGCCCAGCAGCGTGTCGTGGAACGACCGGAGGTTGCCGCGGAAGCGGGACCCCAGGTAGCGGGCGCGGGAGTTCAGGATCGCGAGCTTCCCGAGCGTGTAGCAGAAGTACTCGGGATTGAACGTGCCCCGGATCGCCTCCCGCTCGGCGGGGAGCCGCTCGAAGTGCGCCTCCCGCTGGAAGAGCTGGGTCGCCTGCTCGAGCGCCATGCCCTGGGTGTGGAGCCCGATCGCGGCGAGCAGCCGGCAGTCCCGGAGGAGCGCGTCGTGGAGCTGGGCGACCTCGGCCCGGGGGGTCTCCTTCCCGAGGCCGTGCTCGATCGCGAGCTGTTCAGTGTAGTGGGCCCAGCCCTCGACGAACGAGGGCGACAGGTACACCTTCCGGACGAGCGACCCCTCGGCCTGCTTGAAGTGCAGGAACTGGAGGTAATGGCCCGGATACACCTCGTGGACCGTGATGTTCCGGAGCATCGAGAAATTGAACGACCGGAGCCACTCCTCCTGCTGGACCGGCGTCCAGGCGGGGTCGACCGGCGTCACGTAGTAGATCCCCTCGGGCGGCCCGGCATCGAACGGGCCCGGCGGGTTCAGGCTAGCGGTCGAAAGCGCGCGGCCCCAGATCGGGGTCTCCTCGACCCGCACGGCGACCGGTTCGGGGATCGAGACGAGGTCCCGGTCCGAGACGAACTTCTTGGTCTCTTCCACGAAGTCCCGCGCCGTCGGCAGCACGTTCGAGGCCGCCGGGTGGTTCTTGTTCATCTGGTCGAACAGCTCCCCGACGGCCACGTTGGACGCCCGGGCGAGCTCGGCGAGCCGGGCCTGGTTCCGGGCCAGGTCGGCGGCGCCGGCCTTGCGGATCTCCTCGAACGGGGCCTCGATCCCCTCGCGAACGAACAGGAGCCGCTGGAACTTCTCCGGGCCCAGCGCGAACTCCGGGGTCGACGAGGGGAGGCGCTCGGCGCGCAGCCACCGGAGGAACTCGGCCACGGCGGCCTCGGCCGGGGCGCGGGCGGCCCGGAGCTGGGACGCGAGACCGGCCCGGTCGGCGAAGGTCTCGGCTTCGCCGAAATGCTGCGGCAGGCCCGACCCGATCGCGAGCGAGAGGTCGATGAACGGCTTCGGGAGCGTGGTCCGGAGCCGCTGCCGTCCGACCTCGAGCAACCCCGGCACGCCGTTCAGGATGCGCACGATCGCGTCGACTCGCTGCGACGCGGGCGCGTAGTCCCGGGCGAGGTACGGGGTCAGCGAGATCCCGCCGACGTAGGACATCGGGTTGCGCTCGAGGTCCTCGGACTCGTGGAGATCGAAGAGCGGTCCGTCGAGCAGGAGCCGAAGCAGCAGCACGTCGATCCGACGGGTCTCGCTCAGGCCGTCGGAATCGATCCGGTCCAGGGCTCCGAGAAGCTCTCGGGCCCGGGTCGACCAGCGGTCGATCGCGGCGGGCGTGAAATCCGGGAGGCGCCCGTCGTACTCGTGGAGCCCGAGGCCCACCGCATATCCGGGCTGTAGCACGAACAGGTGGTCGATGATCGCGCGCTCGAGCTCCAGAAGTTCGTCCGAACGAGAGGCCGACACCATGAGCTTCGTCCGGGAGCGAGGTGGGTTCAAAAGCTCGCGCCCGAACGGGACGGGGCCTTCGCTACTCGACCCAGGTCATGCGGCAGTGGGCGCAGTACCCCTTGTCGAGCGGGGTCCCGCAGACGAAGCAAACGGGAATGGGCCGGCGGTCGGTTACCGCCGGGGCCGAGGCGTCGGGGGCCGAGGCCGGCAACGGGGGCGGCGGCCCCGAGGGGGCCGTCGCCGGGGGGGCGGCGACCGGAGCCGGCGGGGCGGCGACGGGGACGGGGGCAGGGGCGGCCGGAGCGGCGTTTGCGGCCGCCGTCGAGGTCGCCGAAGCCGTGGGGGGTGTCGGGTCCTCGTCCTCGGTCTTCTCGGGCTCATCGGCGTCGCGCCGGAGCCGCCGGAAGAACGACATCGGAGGCGCCACCGGCCCTCGGGCTAAAGGCATGACGCTCGACGCGGGGCACGCTTTTCTGCGCGACTCGGCTTGTCGCGACCGTGACGCCGACCCCGACCGAACGGCTGCGTGCCCTGAAGCTCGAACTCCCGCCGCCGCCCGGGCCCGCCGGGGCGTACTCCCCCGTCGTCGTGGCGGGCGGGTTTGCGTTCGTCTCCGGGCAGATCGTGACGGAGGGCGGAGCGGTCGTCCGGCCGGGCCTGGTCGATCGGGATGTTCCCAAGGACGTCGCGCGTGACCTCGCCCGTCGAGCCACCCTTCAGGGGCTGAGCGCCCTTCAAGCGGCCCTGGGCTCAATCGACCGGGTCCGGCGGTTCCTGCGCGTGGCGGTCTACGTCGCCTCCTCGCCGGGCTTCGACCGGCAGCACGAGGTCGCGAACGGCGCGACCGAGCTCCTGGTCGAGCTGTTCGGAGAAGCCGGACGGCCGGCCCGGATCGCCGTCGGGATGGCGAGCCTTCCGCTGAACGCGCCGGTCGAGGTCGAGTTCCTGGCCCAGGTCGCGGAGTAGCGGCTCGTGGACCCGACCGCGTGGCCCGGCGTCTTCCGCGAGGGCCGCGACCTGTACACGATCAACGCCGTTCCGGGCGAGAAGGTCTACGGCGAGACGCTACGCAGCGTGGGCGGCACGGAGTACCGGCTCTGGGACCCGTTCCGCTCGAAGATGGCGGCGCTCCTCCTCCGAGGGACCCCCGCGACCCCGTGGGGCGCCGTCCGGGGCGCCCTCTACCTCGGCGGCGCCCACGGCACGACCGCGAGCCACTTCTCCGATCTCTGGCCGGAGGCGCCGATCGTGGTGGTCGAGAAGAGCGCGACCGCGTTCGCGCCGCTCCTGGCCCTCGCCCGCCGGCGGTCGAACCTGCTGCCAATCCTCGCGGACGCCCAGCTGCCCGAACGGTATGCGCCGGAGGCGGGTCCGGTCGACTTCCTCTACCAGGACGTCGCCCAGCGCGACCAGGCAGGGATCTTCGCGGAGAACGCCCGCGTCTGCCTGGTCGAGGGCGGCCGGGGCGTGCTGATGCTCAAGGTGCGCTCGGTGACCCAGCGACGTCCGACGGCGTCGATCGTGCGCGAGGCGCGGTCCGAGCTCAGCCGGGCCGGCCTCGAGGTCGACTTTGAGGTGCCCCTGTCGCCCTTTTCCCGCGACCACGTCGCGCTGGGCGTCCGGGGCTGAGCCATCGTTCACGGTTCGGCGCGTCGACCCCGAGCAAATACTCCCCCGCGGTCGAACGGCCCGGGTGGATGCATGCGGGCGGCGAGCCGATGGGCTGGAGTCTGGAGTTGCACCGTGCTGGTCCTCGTATCGGGGGCGCTGGCGATGGTCGCGCACGCGCCGGCCGCGGCCCTCGACGTCCGTGCGGACTCCGCACCGCTCCGGACCTCCGGGCCGGCCGGGCCCGCGCTCTCGATCTCGACCGCGAATCTCTCGGGAGACACCCGCGTCGCCCTCTTCGCTGAATGGGGACCGAGCGCCTGTGCCCTCGCTTCGGGTTGGTACCGGTGGTCGCTCGCTGAGCCGACCTCGGTCGCCTTTCTGGAAGGGAGCGGGAGCGCGACCGCCCTCCTGTTGGGGATGGGCAACGCGTCGGGATTCGTCACGGTCGAGTTGGAGGGCGCGGCGACGGTCGACTGCGGGAACGTGTCGTTCCCCGTGCTCGGCCAGGCGAACGTCACCGTGTTCGTCGCGGCCCCCCTCCTCGTCGGTCCGGTCTTGGTTCCGAGCCTGGCGGCACCGGGCGCAGCGATCTCTCTGACCACCGACCTCACCGGCGTGCCGCCGTTTCACGTGGCGGTCGCCTGGGGCGACGGGTCCGCGACCGTGACCTCGATCGCGACCCCGGGCCCCCTTTCGCTCGCCCACGAGTACCCAGCCGGTTCGTTCCGGCCTTCGCTCGTCGTGCAGGACGGCGAGCATCGCACTGCCCTGGCCAACGCCTCGGCATCGATCGAGGTGACGAACGCGTCCGCGATCGCGCTCTCGACCCCTCAGCCCGAAGGAGAGGTCGGGGTCGCCGTCCCGTTCCAGGTGGAAACCCAGGACCTCCCCGCCGGTGCGCAGTTCGTCGACCTGTGCGGACTGCTCAGCACGGGATCGTTCTCCACGTCGCTCAACTTCAGTTGTGAGTTCCGGACGCCCGGGCTGTACACGGTGCAGGTGCTCGTCACCGACGCGGTGGTCGACGTCCCCATCGCCTCCTTCGAGGAGACGATCGATCCACCGGCGCGGATCGCCCTCGCGGCTACCGACCTCACGGCGGACCCCGGGAGGTCCCTCGAACTCGTGGCCACCCTCTCCGGAGGCGTTCCGCCGTTCACGGTCGGCCTCTCGGGGCCGGGGCTGGGCTCCTTGGCCAACGCGTCCTTCCCGTGCGACGGGGTCGTGGCGCTCGCGTTCTCGCCGCCCACGTCGGGACCGGCCAACCTGTCGGTGACGCTCGGAGATGCCCTCCTCGGCGACGCGGAGACGGTGGCGGAAGCGGTGCAGTCCGCGCTTCCTCTCCAGCTTGCCACCTTTGCCGCCAACTCGACCTCGCCCGGCGGAACCTCGGTACAGGTGTGGGGCGAGATCTCGGGAGGGGTACCTCCGTACGCCGTGCTGGTCTGGCCGACGGCGGCGACGACCAACG
The DNA here is from genome assembly GCA_030064695.1 of Thermoplasmata archaeon. Next base: position 16,019 of record JASHYV010000012.1, on the reverse strand, counting down.
TGTCGAGCGACGCCTGGTCGGTCGGCGCGAACCTGTTCGTCTCGTGGAACGCCTCGTTCGCGGCCGAAGGGACCGCCTCGGTCCGTACCGAGGTCGTCGATGGCTTCGGGGTGTCCGCGAACTCCACGGTCGGTGTCCCGCTCGTACCGCTCCTCGAGATCGCGGGTGACGTCTTCGGAGAGAGCGCGGCGCCCGGGAACGCCACGAACGCCACCGTGACCGTCGTGATCGCCGGAGGTCGGGCTCCGTTCGAGCTCTCCCTTTCTGCTTCGACCGGAGCGAGCGCCAACCTCTCGGCCCCCGACGACGGGAGCGTGGAGTGGAATCTCTCCGCCCCGGACGTGGGCCCGGTGCAGATCTCCATCTCGGTCACCGACGCGCTCGCCGTAGAGCGGACGCTTCAGCTGGAGTTCTCGGCCGAACCTCCGCCGGCTCCCGGCGCGGGCCCGACCCCGAACGGCACCGGCTCGAATGCGGCCTCGACCGCTCCGTCGTCATCCGACGGGCTCTGGGCAGCGGTCGGGCTCGTGGCCATCGGAGCGGCGGCGGCGGTCATTTGGACGCTGCGTCGACGGCGCCGTCGCAACCAGGACGCTCCCGCCGGGCCGGACCCGGTCGTGGTGCTGCGGGACCTCATCGCGCCCGCCGACGGCGCGGACCGCGGCACGATCGAGCTACTGGCCGAGGAGGCGGGAGTTCCGATGGAGACCGTGACCTCCACGCTCGATCGCCTGATCGCCGATGGCCGGATCCGGAGCGAACGGTCGGACGAGGGCGAGGAGTCGCTCACGTGGTTCGGGGAGCCGGCCCGATGACCGCGGGCCTCACGCTGCGCGTGGGCGTGCTGCTCCTCTCGGTCGCCGGGCTGATCGCCGCGCCGGGATCGGGGCTCTCCCCGCAGGGGACCCACTCCGGGACCGCAGCCCCGGGGGCGACCGCGGCCCCGGTCTCGAACTTCACCGCGTCGATCAACCGCCTGGTCGAGCTGGTCGCCCTGGCCGGCAGCGGGATCCTCGCGCTCGTGTGGGCGCGCGTCGCGTTCAGCTGGTTCTCGAACGACATCACCAAGAAGGTCCAGGCGAAGGACCGGGCCCGGGACGCGCTCATCGGCACGCTCCTGTTCGTCGCCGCGATCTCGGGGCTCATCTGGGGTCTCGCCCACTGGGTGATCTACGGCACCTAGGAGCGAACGATGTTCGCTCTCTCGGGAGGCTGGAACGAGATCATCCGCGCGATCCTGTTCGCGCTGTTCGCCCTGCTCACGGCGATCATCGCCGCCGTGATCGGCCCGACCTACGACAACCTCCTCGTGCCCGAGCTCCAGCCGTCGTCGCTGTACCCCGATCTCTTCGCCTCGGCCCAGGCGGGGTCCTCGAACTATCTCGCGCTCGGGGCCCACTTCTCGATCTACCTGCTCGCGAACGTCGTCGACCCGGCGGTCGGTCTGATCGCGCTCGCGGTCGCCGTGCTCTACCTCGCGAAGTCCGTAGTGGCCCGCTGGGGGCCCGCGCTCGACGGGCTGATCCCGCGCCTCGTGCTCGCGGTCATCACCGCGAACTTCACGCTCCCGATCTCGGCGGCGATCCTCGGGGTCGCGGGCGCGGCGTTCCCGGTCTTCGCCGGCTGGGATGGGACCAGCTGGGAGCGCTGGGTCAACCTGGGCGGCTACGGGGAGATCCAGTTCTCGTGGGACAACGGGGCCGTCGCGTTCATCCTCGCCTTCGTCGAGTTCGCGGAGGTCTTCGCGCTGGTGATCGCGGTCGCGGTGCGCGACGCGTTGCTGGCGGTGCTCCTCGTCCTGCTCCCGATCTTCACGCTGCTCTGGCCGATCCCGCCGCTCGCGCCGATCGCGCGGCGCGCCTGGGCGCTGTTCCTGGAGCTCGCCTTCCTGCCCTGCGTGCTCGTCGTGCCGCTCGAGCTCGCCGTCGGCACCCCTTCGGTCTTCCTCCTGGTCGCGTTCCTGGGGATCGCGCTCTCCTGCCCGTTCCTACTCTCGATCGCCGGCACCCACCTCGTCGCCTTCGGTCTCCCCGGCATCGGAGGCACCTTCTCGGGCGGATCCCAGCGCGGGTTCGCGACCGCATCCCGCGCCGCCTCGGGCTACGCCGAGCCGGCGGCCGGAGCCCTTCGTTCCTCCGGCTCGGTGGGGCGGGCCGCCTCCCAGGCCGTACGTACCGCCGGCACAGCCGGGGCTCCGGCGGCCGCCCCGCTGGCGGCGGCCCAGCTGGTCGGGCACGGTGCGATGCACCTCGTGCGCCACCTCCACGCGTCCGCCACGGGGAGCCGCTCGAGCCCGACGCTGCCCCCGATCCGACCCGGAGGCCCGTGAATGCGATGGACGGGACCGAACCGGCGCTCTCGATCTCGCTGCCCGAGCGGTTCGATCGTCGCCTCCGGTTCGGGCCGTTCCCGTCGGCGCGGGACGGGCTCAAGTTCGTGCTGTACGCCGCGGCGGGCGGGGTGCTGGCCCCGTTCGCGAGCCCGCTCCTCTGGCTGCCGATCGTGGCGTTGGGGTTCGTCCTCTCGGTCGCGAAGCCCGACGGGGAGGCGGTCGACGAGCGGGCCCTCGCCTTCGTCCTCTGGCGGCTGCGCCGACGGCGCTCGGGAGCCCCGGTGACCGAACCGCCCGACGGACCCGGGCCGCGCCGGGGACTGCTCCGGCGACCGGGCACGGGTCACTACGCCGTGCTCCGGGTGGGTGGAGCGCCGCTCGCGTACCTGCCGCCCGCCGATCTCGAGCGCCGGTTCGAGCTCTACCGGGAGCTCTTGCGTGGGATCGACGGCTCGTTCGCCTGGACGGCCCGAACGGACGCGATCCCGCCTGGGCCGGTCTGTCCCCCCGCGCCCCTCGACGCCGGCGCGGACGCGACCGCCGGCGCGGGGTACTCCGAGCTCGTGGAGAAGCTGCTGTCGCAGCGGCGGGCGCGTCGGGTGGAGGTACTGCTCGCCTCGGCGGAAGGCCGGGCCCCGGGGGTGGCGGACCTCGAGCGGCGGGTCACCCGCCTGGCCGAGGGTCTCTCCGCGATGGGACTCCATCCGATCCGGCTCGTCGGTCGGCCGCTCCGGCAGGCCGGGCGGGGGTTGGGACTCCGGAGCGAGGGCCGCGCGCCATGAACCGGAGACGGCGCGGGCTCCCGGCGATCGAGTTCGATGCGTTCGGGGTGGCCGTCGGCGCGAGCCTCGTCGCCGGGGGTCTCGCGATCGTCCTCCCGTTCCTGCTGGCCCTGACCGCGACGCTCTCGGCGCTGGCCCTCGCGGCGTGGGTCGCGATGGTCCGGACCCGGATTCCCGCGCGAGCGGCGGGCGGCCGGTGGCGGGGGGCGGTGCCCCTCCTCCTGCTCGGCGCGGGCGCCGCCGTGTTCTGGCTCGACCCGCCCCCGCTTGCCCGGGTCCGGGGCCTCCTCCTCGCGGTCTCGCTGTTGCCGCTCTGGACGCGGGAGCGGAATCCCCGCCCCGCGGCTCTCGGGCTCGACGGGGAAGCATGAGCGCGTCCCCGACGTCGACCGAGGAGGGGGCCACGTGGCTCCGGGCCGGAACCCGGTATCGGGCCCCGCTGCTGGTCCGCCAGTTTCCCTCGGAGGTTCCCTTCGGGTTCCTCTCCCGGGTCATCCCGACCACGGAGCCGCTCGAGATGACGGTCGAGGCGCACCGGATCCCGCCCCGGGCGGCGCTCGAGATGATCCACGGGGCCCGGGCGGTCGCCGAGACCGAGCTCGCGGACGGGCACGCGGACGCCTCCGCACCGGAGCTCGAGGCGGAGCGCGCGACGGCGGAGGAGCTGGGACGGGCCATCGCCCGCCGGACCCAGGAGCTCTGGCGCGTCGGCGTGCGGTGGGTGGCGACGGGCAGCACGAGCCCCCGGGCCGAGGGCGCGCGGGCCCGTCTGGCGGAGCGCCTCGGAGCGATGGGGTTCCGGGTGCGCGTGCCGCGGTTCGAGGTGGCGGCCACGCTGGCGCCGGCCGATCTGACCCCCGCCGCCCCTCGTCCGAGCGGATACTGGCAGACGCTGCCGACCGACGGGCTCGCGGCGCTCTATCCCTTCGGGGACGAGTCGATCGTGGAACCTCGGGGGGTCCTGCTGGGCCTGGGGCTCGCCGATGCGAGCCCCGTGTTCCTCGATCGGTGGTCGCACGCGAGCTACTCGTGGGGGCTCTTCGGGACCACCGGGAGCGGCAAGAGTTTCGCCGCTGCGCTCACGCTGCTCCGCAGCCGATGGATGCGGCCCGAACTGGACGCGGTCGTGCTCGATCCGCTCGGAGAGTTCGCCGGCCTGGTCCGGCGGCTGGGCGGCGACGTGCTCTCCCTCGCGGACGGGACGCGCGGCCGGCTCAACCCCCTCGATCCCCTCACGACCGGCGGCGATCGGCGGGAGAAGGCCGCGCGCGTCGGCGCGATGCTGCGCGCCCTCTTCCCCAGCCTCCGGGACGAGGAGGCCGCCACGCTGGATGCGGCGGTGACCGGACTGTTCGACGCCGGTCCGCAGACGCCGACGCTGGAGGACCTGGCGCGGCGGCTCGCGGGCGACCCGACCGCCCCGGAGCGACTGCGCGCGCTCTTCGAGGTGTTCCGCACCGGATCGTTGCGCGACCTCAACGGCCCCACAACCCTGGCCTCGTCGGCGCGCCTCGTGGCGGTCGACTTCCGGGGCGTGGCCGTCGATCAGCTCCCGTTCCACCTCACCTACGTGCTCGACTGGGCGCTCGGGCGGATGCGGGACCGGCCGGGCCCGAAGCTGCTGATCGTGGACGAGGCGCACCTGCTCGCCCGCGTGCCGGCGACCGCCGAGTTCCTCGACCGGGTGGTGCGGCAGGTGCGGCACTTCGAGGCCGGTGTCCTCGTGCTCTCCCAGAGCCCGGACGACTTCCTCACGGGACCGAGCGGCAAGGCGATGCTGCGGAACCTGTACGCCGTGGGTCTCCTGCGCCTGCCCGAGGTCTCGGCCGAGGCCCGGTCGTTCTTCGGCCTCACGGCGGCCGAGGCGGAATGGCTTCCGAAGGCGAGGCTCCCTCGCGACCACGGGTACTCGGAGTCGCTCTGGCGGATCGGGGAGCTGCATCTCCCGCTGGCGCTCATCGCCTCCACCCCGGAATACCTCCTGCTCACCGACGTCCTCTCCGCGACCGGCCCGCCGGTCCCCTCCGAGGACGATGCCGCTCGAAGGGCGAGTTTATGAGGGGCGGAACGCCGGGTTCCGGCGTGGTCGCCGAGGCGACGGTCGAGGGGCCACCGCGCCGGAAGGCGAGCTGGAGCTTGAAGACGATCGTCGAGGACGTCGCGGGGCGTCCGATCGACGAGCTCCAGGACCCCGATCGCCCCGTGCACCCGTACCTGGAGGGGAAGCTTGCGCGCCGGCCGGCCCGCTCGGCCGCGCCACGGCCGGTCGACGAGGAGCCACCGGACGACCCGATCGACCAGGTCTACCCGCCGCTCACGGGTCCCACGGGCCGCGCCTACCACGGCCCGGCGCACGAGCACCACGCGGAAACGCTCCAGCGCCACGGCGTCGGGGCCGGGGGTGGCCCGTCGCGGGCCCCCGAGCGGCTCTATCTCCACTATCTCCTGCTCCACTTGGATCGGCTGCCGGACTCCGGCCTCCGGTATCTCAGCCGCCAGATCGACGAGGAGCTTGCGCACCGCGCGAACGCGCGGGCGAAGGCGCCGGAATCAGCCCCTGCCGTCGGGCCGTAGCGACCATCGCGCGGAACGTGGCGGGGTCCCGCTCGACCCCGATCGAGTTGCGGCCCCACTTCGCCGCGGCCCAGAGCGTCGTGCCGGTGCCCGCGAACGGATCGAGCACGGTGTCGCCGACCGTCGAGAACATCCGGACGAGGCGCTCGGGGATCGCCGGCGGGAACGCGCCGGTCCGTCCACGCTCGCCCCGCTGCGGAGCCCCCTTCACGTCGTCCCAGATTTGGCTGAACCAGCGGTCGCGCTCGGCGCGGCTGAACCGGCTCGCAGTGCGGGCCGAGTCGTGGCGAGGGAACCGGCGCAGCTCGCCCTTCCGGAAGAGGAGGATGTACTCGCAGTCCAGCGTGACGTACGCGTTCGGCGGCAGGAAGCCCGAGCCGAGGAAGGCGTTCGGCCGGTTGGTCGGCTTCTTCCACAGGAGGTAGGGAAGAGGTCGGAACCCGAGACGGCTCGCGGCGACGGTCGTCTCCGCGGCGTTGGGCCACAGGCGAAAGCCGTCGTCCGTCGACCGGAGGGCGTCGCCGATGTTGACGGCGAGCAGACCCCCGGGTACGAGGGCCCGGAAGCATTCCTTCCACGCGTCGCCGAGGACCTTCAGCATCGCCGGATAGGTCCGGGCGCCCATCTGGCGGAACGCGGCGTCCCACTGGGGGATCATCGGGTACGGCGGGGAGGTCACGACCAGTGCGACGGAGGCGGACGCGACGCCCGGGAGGCGGCGGGCATCCCCCCGCAGCAGGCGCACGCGACCCGGGGCCGGAGCGGGCACGAGCGGTGGACGGCGCCGACCGTTTATACGCCGCCCCTCTCGACAGGGCGATGCGGCTCGACAAGCCGGTCCTCCAGGTCGCGCTCGACTTCGAGAACCTCTCCCGCGCGCTCCCGGCCGCCCGGGAGGCGGTGGAGGGCGGGGCAGACTGGGTCGAGGCGGGGACGCCGCTGCTGAAGAGCGAGGGCCTGAACGCCCTGCGCGAGCTCAAGAAGGCGTTCCCGGGCCGGCGGATCGTCGCGGACATGAAGGTGATGGATACCGGCGCCTTCGAGGTCGAGATCGCGGCCAAGGCCGGCGCCGACCTGGTCACGATCCTCGGCGCCGCGGACGACGGCACGATCGCCGACGGCGTCCGGGGCGGCGAGCTGTATGGCGCGGAGGTGATGGTCGACCTCCTCGGCGTCCCGGACCCGATCGCGCGGTCGAAACGCGTAGCTGAGCTCGGCGCCGCCGCCGTCTGCTGGCACGTCGGGATCGACATGCAGATGGCCGGTCGGACCCCGTTCGAGGTGCTGGGCGAGCTCGCGAAGGCGTCGCCGATCCCCGTCGCGGTCGCCGGGGGGCTCACGTCCGAGACGGCCGCGCAGGCCGTCCGCGCCGGAGCCCAGATCCTGATCGTCGGGGGCGCGATCACGAAGAGCCCCCAGATCACCGAGGCGACCCGGCGCATCCGGCAGGCGATCGACACGAAGACGGAGGTCGCCTCGTCCGACTTCCGTCGCTACGGCGCCCACGAGATCCGGGAGGCGTTCCTCAAGGTCTCGAGCCCGAACGTGACCGACGCGATGCAGCGGAAGGGCGCGATGCACGGGATCCTCCCGCACTTGAAGGGCCCCACCGTCCGCGTCGCCGGGCCCGCCGTCACGGTCGTGACGCGCGACGGAGACTGGGCGAAGCCCGTGGAGGCGATCGACCGGGCCGCGTCCGGCGACGTCATCGTCGTCGACGCGGGCGGCGGCACGACCGCGATCTGGGGCGAGCTCGCGAGCTGGAGCGCGCACGGGAAGGGGGTGGCCGCGGTCGTCATCGACGGGGCGGCCCGCGACATCGACGCGATCCTCGAGCTCGGGTTCCCGGTGTTCTCGCGTAGCGTGAGCCCGAACGCCGGCGAGCCGAAGGGCCACGGCGAGATCGGCGTCGAGGTCGTGGTCGGCGGGGAGCGGGTGCGACCCGGGGACTGGATCGTCGGCGACCTGAGCGGCCTCGTCGTGGTCCCTCGGGAGCGGGCCCAGGAGGTCGCCAACCGCGCGCTCGACGTCCTCGAGCACGAGAACCGCGTGCGCGAGGAGATCCAACGCGGCTCGACGCTGGGCTCGGTCCAGAAGCTCGAGGTCTGGGAGCGGGTCGGCTGACCCGGTGCTACTCCGGACGTCGCGACCCACGGAGATCGCCGAGCACTCGCTGGCGGACCCAGGCCCGGGCCGCTTGCCGGGCCAGATACGCAGTTTGCTGCCGGTTCGGCCCGGTCCACTGCGTCGTCCACTCGATCGGCAGGTCGACCGCCCATAGGACAAGGTAGTCGGGTTCGGCGAGCGGCAGCGTGAGCCGGATCTCCCCCTGAGCGGCGGCGGCGAGCCGCGACTCGGTGAGACGTCCGGCGTCGACCAGGCGGAGCGCGGCCACCATCTTGCGCACCTGATTCCAGACGAAGGAGGGCCCGGTGACCTCGACGCACAGCCCTCCGTCCGCCTCCGAGACCGAGATCGACTCGATCGTCCGGAGCGTGGGCACCTCTCGAGTCACGTCCCGACCGAAGGAGCGCACGTCGATCTCGCCTACCAGGCACCGGGCGGCCCGTCGCCAGACCGACAGGCGATGGGCCCCCGGCGGCTCGTAGTACCGATAGGTCCGGCGGGTCGCGGCCCGGATGCGGGTCGACGCGTCGATCGGGGCGGCGGCGGTGAAGTATAACTCCGGAGCGATCCCATTGAGTGCGCGGAGCAGCGCTGCAGGGGGCAGTGGGCTCTCGAGCGCCAGCACGTTCGCGCGGGCACTGACGCCGCGGTCCGTCCGGCTGGCCACCGGAATGTGCGGATCGGTTGGGCCAGCGCGGATCCTGAGCCGGTCGATGCCGTCCCGGATCTCGCCCTCCACGGTCCGAGCCCCAGGCTGGCGCGCCCAGCCCCGGAACACCGTGCCGTCGTAGCCGAACCGGATGGCCCACCGCATCGCCTCCCGTCAGGGAGTATGCCGCTTGAGCCGAGCGCCCCGGCAGGGAAACGGGGCGTGAAAGAATAGCAACCAGACACCTATTGGTAGGAATATAGACTACATTGAATTCCTATATATCCGTCAGGGGACTCGTTCGCCCGGTGTCTGCGACGGTGAAAGGACGGCCCCGAGCGCCAACCTGGGGTCGGAGCGCGAGCGTTCCTTCGGCCGATGGGCCGATCGACGGGACGTGCGCGGCCCGGGATGCGACGAGTTCCGGGACGCCGCTGGGGATGCTGTTGGTAGGAGAACAATGAGCAGTAGCGGAACGAATGCGAGTGCGCCGGGAACGCCGTCCTCGACCACGCCCACGACGACGTCCCCGACGATCGAACGGAAGAAGCGCGGATCGGGCCTGATCATCGGGATCGTGGTCGTCGTGGTCGTGATCATCTTGATCATCGGCCTCGGCTACGCGGCCGGATGGTTCAAGACGGCCTCCTCGTCGAACAACAAGCCGAGCACGTGCACGCTCCCCACCGCGGGCACGCTGAAAGGCGAGGGTTCGACGCTGGTGGAGCCGCTGATCGACCAGTGGGCGACGTCCTACTGGACCGGTTCGATCGTGACGTACGATGCGGCGGGTAGCTCCTCCGGAGTCTCGGCGATCACCCTCAAGGTGATCGACTTCGGGGCCAGCGACTTCCCGCTCAACTCGACGCAGCTCGCCGCCGCTTCGGGGATCCTGACGCTCCCCGACGCCGCCGGCGGAGTCGTGCCGATCTACAACCTGCCGGGGATTACCTCGTTGAACTTCAACGGGTCGGTGCTCGCGCAGCTGTTCGACGGCCAGCTCACGAACTGGAACAACACCGCGCTCCAGGCGCTCAACCCCGGCGTCACCCTCCCCGACCAGACCGTCGCCCCGATCTACCGGACGGGCGGCAGCGGAACTTCGTTCATCTTTACGCAGTTCCTGTCGGCGGAGAACGCGTACTGGAAGAGCAACTACGGGACGAACCCGTACTGGCCGACCGGACTGCCTGGCACCGGAGCCTCCGGCAACGGTGGCGAGGCCGACGCGGTCGCCACGACCACCTACGCGATTGGGTACGTCGATCTGAACTACGCGCTCAGCTCGGGCTCGTCGGTCGGGATCGGATCCGTGGAGAACCCGTCGGGCCACTTCATCCGGGCCTCGGTGGAGAACACGGAGTCGGCCCTGCTCGACTCGAAGGTGACGCTCCCCGCGGGCGACCAGAGCTGGTACAACGTGTCGTTCCTGAACGCCCCCGGCGCGAGCGACTACCCGATCACGTCGCTCACCTACCTCCTGATCTACGAGAACTTGAGCAAGGCCTACTCCAGCTACACGCTGAACCAGGCCGAGAACCTCGTGGACTTCCTGAAGTGGGCAATCACGACGGGACAGAGCTGGTCCGCACCGCTCTACTACGCGCCGCTCCCGGCGTCCGTGGTGGCGGTCGATAACGCGACCATCGCGTCGATGACGTTCGGCGGGAGTACCGTCCCGGTGTGCGTCCCGACGGGCGGGGCCGCGCCGTAGGCCAAGCTCGGCCCAGGTGGATCGAGATGGATCCGGCAACCCCTTCCCCGCCTTCTTCTTCCTCTCCGCCTCCTTCTCCCCGGCCGAAGCGGGTCGCCCGCTGGCCGGACTGGGTCTTCTACGGCCTGGTCTTCGCCGTCGGCCTCGGGATCATCGGCATCGCCCTCGCGATCATCGGCGTCCTGGCCTACAACGCGCAGTACTCGTTCCGGGTGTTCGGCTGGCCGTTCATCTGGAGCGAGACCTGGAACGTGCACACTCAGGTCTTCGGCGCCCTTCCGTTCATCGCCGGGACGCTGGTGACGAGCGCCATCGCCCTCCTGATCGCCGTTCCGCTCGCGCTCGGCTCGGCGATCTTCATCACGACACAGGCCCCGCGCATCCTCCGGGGGCCGGTCGGCACCGCGATCGAGCTGCTGGCCGCCGTGCCTTCCGTGATTTACGGCCTCTGGGGGATTTTCGTGCTCCATCCGTACATGGAGACGACGGTCGAACCGGGCCTCCAGCACTACCTCGGTTGGACGGGACTGTTCACCGGGCCGACCCGGGGCTTCGATGTGCTCACCGCCGGGATCGTCCTCGCCATCATGGTGGTCCCGACCGTCTGCGCGGTGAGCCGCGACACCCTGCTCGCCGTCCCGGACGCCCAGAAGGAGGCGGCGCTCAGCCTGGGCGCGACCAACTGGGAGACGACGCGGGTCGCGATGCTGCCCTACGCGCGCACCGGCATCCTGGGGGGCACGATCCTCGGTCTCGGGCGGGCGCTCGGTGAGACGATGGCCGTCCTGATGGTCATCGGGGACGTCGACAAGGTCCCGACCTCCCTCTTCTCGCCCGCTCAGACGATCGCGACCCTGATCGCGAACGAGTTCCTGAGCAGCAGCGGGACGCTCCAGACGTCGGCGATCCTGTACTGCGCCCTCATCCTCATGGCCATCGCGCTGGGCGTCAACATCGCGGCGCGCCTCCTCGTCTGGCGCATCTCCCGCAGCGGAGGGGGGATGACGATCTATTGAAGTTTGACCGAGACGCCCGTCGGAAGTTCCTCTCCCACTCGGTCGCCGTGATTTCCGGCCTCTGCGTCATCGCGGTGCTCTACCCGCTGGTCAGCCTCGTCTACTCCGCCTTCAAGTTCGGCGGCTCAGTCCTGTTCCAAGGCGGCTTCCTGACCTCGGTCCCGCCGAACGCCTGCAACGTCTTCTCCTGCCTCACGGTCGGGATCGGGCCGGACATCCAGGGCACGTTCATCCTGGTCGCCGTCGCGGCCGGCATCTCCGTCCCCGTGGGCGTGCTCGCCGCCATCTTCGCCTCGGAGTACCGCACCCGCGGCGTCGGGCGGGCCATCAGCTTCACCGCCGACGTGCTGACCGGCGTGCCCTCGATCATCATGGGCCTCACCGTGTTCAGCTACTTCGTCCTCTACGACCCGACGATCGCCTACAGCGCGATCACCGGCTCGCTGGCGCTGTCGCTGATCATGATCCCGATCATCACCCGGACGACGGAGGAGGCGCTCCGGACGGTGCCGAACTCGATCCGGGAGGCGGCGATGGCCCTCGGCATCTCGAAGTGGAAGGCGACGCTCCGGATCGTCATCATCGCGGCCCTGCCCGGAATCGCGACGGGCGTCCTGCTCGGCGTCATGCGGGCCGCCGGAGAGTCGGCGCCGCTCTTGTTCACCGCCTTTGGCTCGAACCTCTGGTTCCACGGATTCAACCAGCCGATCGCGGCGCTGTCGCTGCTCATTTACAACTTCGCGCTGAGCCCGTACTCGAACCAGCAGAAGGTCGCCTGGGGGGCGACCCTTTTCCTCCTCCTGGCCATCCTCCTGACGAACATCGCGTCGCGCTACGCGATCCACCGGCTGGGACAGAAGATGGGCGGAGGAGGGGCCTAGGACCATGCCCGAGACCGCCAAGCTCGAGTCGTCGCACCTGACCGCCTTCTACGGCGAGAAGCCGGGCGTGAAGGACATCTCCCTCGTCTTTCCCGAGCGGAAGGTGACGGCGATCATCGGACCCTCCGGCTGCGGTAAGTCGACGTACATCCGGTGCCTCAACCGGATGCACGAGACCGCCCCCAAGACCCGGGTCGAGGGGAAGGTCCTCCTCGACGGCGAGGACATCTACGAGGACGACCCCGTGCGCGTGCGCCGCCGCATCGGGATGGTCTTCCAGAAACCGAACCCGTTCGTGACGATGTCGATCTACGGCAACGTCAGCGCCGCGCTCCGCTTCAACGGCCGGCATCCCCGCCACGTGATCGACGCGGCGGTCATCCGCAGCCTCCAGCAGGCGGCGCTCTGGGACGAGGTCAAGGACCGGGTGGATGCGCCCGCGACCTCGCTCTCCGGCGGCCAGCAGCAGCGGCTCTGCATCGCGCGAGCCCTCGCGGCGAACCCCGAGGTCCTCCTCATGGACGAGCCGTGCTCGGCGCTCGACCCGCTCGCGACCGCGAAGATCGAGGAGCTCATCGGGCAGTTGAAGGAGGACTACACGGTGGTGATTGTGACGCACAACCTCCAGCAGGCCGCGCGGGTCGCGGACTACACGGCGTTCTTCTACCTCGGCGGCATGATCGAGTTCGGACCGACCGTGGACCTGTTCGAACGGCCGAAGGACAAGTTGACCGAGTCGTACATCACGGGGAGGTTCGGATGAGCCCGGAACCGGTCCCGCGCCCGAAGCTGGTCGGCGGCTACGACCTCGAGATCCGCGATCTCAAGGACCGGGCGGTCACGATGGGCGAGTGGGCGCTCGGCATGGTGCACGATGGATGGCGTGCGTACGAGGCCGGCGACCTCGAGGCCGCCCAGGCCGTGCTTGATCGGGACACCCAGCTCGACCAGAACGACGAGGACATGGAGCACGCCGCCATCGCCTTCCTCGTCCTCCGCCAGCCGACCGCGATCGACCTCCGGACCGCCGCGGCCCTCCTCAAGATCACGACCCACCTGGACCGGATGGGCCGGCTCGGATTCGACATGGCACGGATCACCACCCCGGAGGCGGAAGCGGAGACCACCGAGCTCCGGCAGCTCCTCGAGCGAATGGACGACGTGGTAGAGGGGATGGTCCGCTCCGCCCTGGACGCCCTCGGACACGATCGGGTCGACGAAGCCCGGGCGCTGTTCAAGCGCGACGATGAGGTCGACCGGATGCACCGGGAAGCGAACCGGCGGATCCTGGACCTCCTGGTGAAGGGACCGGACGGTTCGACGCGGCTCGCGAACGACCTGCTCGTCGCCCGGCACTTCGAGCGCATTGCCGACAACGCCTGCAAGGTCGGCGAGAAGACGATCTACGCGCTCACCGGGCAGCGCCGGTCCGAGTACCTGCCCCGCCACCCGTTCGTGCCGTACGCGCTCGAGGCCCGGCCGAAGGACGCGCGCGCGCGGAAGTAACGGGCGCGCGCCCCCGAAGGAACACTTCAAACGGGAGAGCGACTCATCGGCGTCGCGCTCCCGTAGTCTAGTCCGGTCAAGGATAGAGGGCCTTCGAGGCGCCCCTGAGGCGCCGAGGACACCCTCCAACGCGGGTTCAAATCCCGCCGGGAGCACTCGCGTCTGGCCGCCGTAGATCGTCGAACGTCCGGAGCTAGGCCTTCGCTCTGTCGTGATCCGAGGGCCGGTAACGCCGAGCCGACACCCCGGCACGTCGGCGGCGCCGGCGACATTCCGGGCACCGCCACTCCGGGGTCGTCGGAGAAGCGGCGAAGAACACCGGACCGGCGCGCGGATGGCGAAAACAGACGAAGAGCCGGCGCTCTTTTCCGGGTCCGACATGGAAAGGGTAGACTCTCCAGTAGACAACATGCACCGGCTTCCTTGGCGTCGCTCGTTCGAGCGCTCGCTCCGCGGCGCGACCGAGCTCCGGCCCGTGCCGGGTGGCCGTCCGAAGGTCCCACGAGCGTAGCAGCGGGCCCGGCCGCACCCACCGTGCGAGCGTCCGGCGGACCCCCACCATCGGGTCCCTTCGGGACCACTCGGCATAGGACGTGACCGACACCACGCCCGAGGGGCAGGACCGGACCTCCCACTGCCCGGGCAGGGAGCTCCGGATGCGGCGCACGCGGATCGGCTGGTCGCAATGACGGTAGCACCTTCCCCCCGGGGACTTCAGGGCAGCTCGAACGGCGGGGGGCCACCGGGGTGCGCGCGTCAGGTCCGGGCCTCCGCGCGCACCGTCCTCAGCCAATTGCTGGCGAACAGGTCCTGCCATGCCCGGGCGGTGCGCGGCACCTGCTCGGAGAAGCCGGTGAGGAGGTGCTGGACGGACCCGTCCGAGCGCTCGAGGAACACCTGGGGGATGAGGTAGTCCGGCGCGTTGTCCCCGTACTCACGCACCAGCCGGTCGGCTTCCCGGACCTGCGCTTTGCGATCGATGTCGAGAATTCGCAGCGGGATGCCGAGTTCTCGGGCGAGACGCTTCCCGTTCTTGACCGACAGCGGCACACAGTGGGGACACCACTGCGCAAGCACGATCGTCAGTCGTTTCGGGGGGCCCCGAGAAGCGACGCGGGTCATCACGTGGGTCAGTCCGCGCCGGTATTTACCACGGGACTCGCGACTGGGACCGAGTCAGGTCTCTGCCTCGCTCCCGACCTCGCGCGACACCCCTCCACATCGTGGCTCAGGCACGACCGAACCCCGTCCAGCCATCGTTCATTTCCTTATGTAAGCTTATGTAATGTAATTGCTGACAGCCCCTGTGCAACCCTACGACCCCCAGCGTCCGGCCACTCCTGAGTCCTTCGCGGGGCGCCAGGATCTGCTGACGTTCGCCGAGGATGCCGTGGAAGCCGCTGCGACGGCACGGCGCGCTAGTGCGATGCTGCTGTACGGCTATCGGGGTAGCGGGAAGACCTCAGCGCTCCGGAAGATCGAGTCGATTGTCCGACAGACCGTTCCCCGCAGCGCAGTAGTCGAGATTCCGCTGCGGGTACCCAGTACCGAAGTGATGCTGGTCCACAGCATCGCCGAGATGATTCGTCGCGAAGTCGCTTCCAAGACGGGACTTACGAACCGGATGAGGAGAGCGCTCTCCAGCCTCAGCGCGGTCACGGTTCTCGGGAGCGGCGTCGAGCGGACCCCGCCTCACGTCCTCACGGTCACCCTGCTCACGGTATGGAAGGATGCGCTGGCCGCGCTCGGTGATCTGCCTCTCCTAGCCATCTGCATCGACGACGCCGAGCTCCTCAAGACGGCCGAGATCGGGATCCTCAAGACGATCATCGAGACAGAGTCTCCAGTGCCCATCCTCACTGTGGTGGCGGGGGGCCCTGAGCTCATCGAAAAGCTCTCTGCTCGTGACGCATCCCCCATCCTTCGCTCCTTCTCGGGTGCGGTCTTCGATATTGGCCAGTTCTCGGAGGCGGAGACCTCGGAGGCCCTCGACGCGCCGCTCAAGCGGTCCAAGGGAACCGGACGCTGGGATTCCTCGGCGGTCGTCGCCCTCTACCGGCTCACGCACGGATACCCATACCTGGTCCAATGCTTCGCGGCGGCCGCCTATCGAGAAGGTCGGCGCATCAAGGAAGAGGATGTTCAGGCGGCGATCCCAGAGGCGCTTCGACTGGCCTCGCCGTGGCTCGAGCGCGAGCTTCCGACCGCTTCGGACGAGGACATTCGGGCGTTCGCCAAAATTGCTAGCTCGGGCAAGCTCGAGTTTCGGAGTTCCGATGCGCTCCGGATGGGGATTAACCCGATCTACCTCTCAAGGCTCTCGGACCAGGGAGTCCTCAAACGACAGGCCCGGGGATTCTACGAGCTTCGCAAGGCTCCTGCGATTGCCTACTTCCACTTCCTAAGGCGGGGACTCACCGCGGCCTGAACCGATATTG
>JASHYV010000011.1 GCA_030064695.1 Thermoplasmata archaeon | reverse complement strand
CCGACCGCGAGCCCCTCCCAGCGCCGGGGGCCCGCGCCCGCGTTCGAGCTCCTCAAGGAGGGGTTCTCGGGCCCCCCTGCGACGACCCAGCCGCTTGAGGCGTACCGCGCGCTGTTCCAGTCCCGGTACCGGGCCCTCGCCCGCCCGCTGCGCGGGAGGCCCCAGCTCCCGAACCTCCGCGCGATCCGCGACCTGCGCGCGAGCGAGGGCGAGGCGAGCGTCATCGGGATGGTCCGCGACGTGCGCGAGACGCCGCAACGCCACCATCTCATCCTGACGCTCGACGACGAGACGGGGTCGGTCGAGCTCCTGGTCCCGAAGGACTCGCCGGGGACCCGGCTCACGTTCCTGCCCGACGAGGTCGTCGGGGCGCGCCTCCAGTTCGCGAAGGAACCGGGGAAGATCCCCCGCGTCACGGGGATCGAACGCCCGGACGTGCCGCACGCGCGCCCCGTGGGCCGGGCGAGCCGTCCGCGCCGCGCGCTCCTCCTCTCCGACCTGCACGTCGGCAGCCGATCGTTCCTCTCGGACGCCTGGGCCGAACTGGTCGCCTTCCTCCAGGGCCGCTCCGTGTACCCGGAGCTCGCCGCGTCGATCGACCACGTCGTGGTCGCCGGCGACCTCGTCGACGGGATCGGGGTCTACCCGCGCCAGGAGCGCGACCTCGCGATCGCGGACGTCGTCGAGCAGTACGCCGAGCTCGGCCGCCGGCTCGCCGAGCTGCCCGGACGCCTCCAGATCGTCGTGATCCCGGGGAACCATGACGCCGTCTGCCCGGCCGAGCCCCAGCCCTCGCTCCCGGCGCATGTGGCCGCCCTGCTGCCGGCGAACGTGCGGGGGCTCGCGAACCCGGCGACCTTCGCGCTCGACGGGGTCGTCCTCGAGGCCTACCACGGCCGGAGCCTGGACGACCTGATCCCCGCGCTCCCCGGCGCCTCCTACTCCCGACCCACCGAGGTCATGCGGCGCATGCTGCAGTGCCGCCACCTGGCCCCCATCTACGGCGACCGGACCCCGCTCGCCCCGCTGCCGCAGGACGGGCTGGTGATCGACCCGCTCCCCGACATCCTGGTCGCCGGGCACGTCCACACCTTCGGGATCGAACGGTACCGCGGGGTGCTGCTGGTGAACGCCTCGACCTGGCAGGCCGAGACCGAGTACCAGCGGATGCGCAACGTGCGCCCCGTGCCGGCCCGGGCGGCCGTCGTCGACCTCTCGACGCTCGGGGTCGTGCCCCTCGACGTCTCGCGGGGTCCGCCGGTCGTGGGAGAGGCCGGATGAGCCCGTACCCGCCCGATCCGGTCCGGGCCGTGGGCCCGATGCGGATCGTGATGACCACGTTCCCGGACCGGGAGAGCGCGCTCCGGGCCGCCGGGGGCGCGTTGCGGGGCCGCCTCGCCGCCTGCGCGAACCTCGTGCCCGCCGAGTCGCGGTTCGTCTGGAAGGGGCGGATCGACGCCGCCCACGAGGTCGTCGTACTGTTCAAGACGGTCCCGAAGCGGGTCGGGGCGCTGTTCGCGTTCCTCACCTCGGTGCACCCGTACGAAGTGCCCGAGCTGGTCGAGCTCGATGTGCCCCGGGTCGCCCCGGCGTATCTCACCTATCTCGCGGGCGCCCTGGACGCGAGCGCGCTCTCCCCGCCGCTCCGCGCGACCGCTACGCGTCGGGCAGCACGGCGAGCCCGGGCAGCTCCCGGCCCTCGACGAACTCGAGGGCGGCCCCGCCGCCGGTCGAGATGAACTGGAAGCTTCCCGCGACGCCGAGCTCCTGGGCGATCCGCGCCGAGTCGCCGCCGGCCGCCACGTGGTACCCGGAAACGGCCCCGAGCGCGCCCAGCACGTCGGCGGTGCCCGCCCGGAAGCGAGCGTCCTCGGCCCAGCCCAGCGGCCCGTTCCAGAGCACGCTCCGAGAGCCCTCGAGCTCCTGCTCGAACCGGGCCCGCGTCTCGGGGCCGATGTCGTAGCCGACCGCCCCCGCCGGGACGTGCGCCACGTCGACGATCCTCGGCTCCTCCGAGCCGGCCGGCAGCACGACCAGGTCGGTGGGCAGGACGAGGCGGGTGCCCGCCGCCTCCGCGGCCTGGCGGAGTTCCGCGATCGCACCCCCCAGGCCCGGTTCGACCTTCGTCGCGCCGAGGGAAGCGCCTCGGTCGGCCAGGAACGGGAACGCGAGCGCCCCCCCGAGCAGCACCGCATCGGCGCGTCCGCAGAAGCTCCGGAGCAGCGGCAACTTGTCGGAGACCTTCGCGCCGCCGGCGATCACGACGTACGGCCGCTCGGTCGCGTTCCGCAGGCGGGAGAGCTCCCGTACCTCCCGCTCGACCAGGAGCCCCGCGAACGACGGCAGCCGCTTCGGCACCCCGACGGTCGAGGCGTGGGCCCGGTGGACGGTGCCGAACGCGTCCTCCACGAACAGCTCGCCCAGGCGGGCGAGGGTCGCTGCGAAGCCCGGATCGTTCGCCTCCTCGCCGGGCCAGAAGCGGAGGTTCTCGAGCATCATGAACTGCCCGTTCTGGAGCCGGGTCGTGAGCTCGATCGCGTGGACCCCGGTGGGGTCGTCGGCCAGCGGAACGGGCTGTCCGAGGAGCGCGCTGAGTCGGTGGACGACCGGCCGCAGGGAGAGCGCCGGGTCCCGGCGCCCGTTCGG
>JASHYV010000010.1 GCA_030064695.1 Thermoplasmata archaeon | reverse complement strand
CCGATGAGCTTCCGGGCTACGGGATCGACGCCGCGCTCGTCGAGCGGGTCCGCTCCCGCCTCGGTCTCGCGGACAACGACGCGTTCGTGCTGCTCACCGATCGACGCCGCGACCGAGCCGAGGTGGCCGTCCGCCGGATCGCCGAACGGGCCAACCAGGCCCGGGAGGGGGTTCCCGGCGAGACCCGGGACCCGCTGCCCGACGGGCGCACGCGGTTCTCCCGACCGCTGCCGGGGCGCGACCGCATGTATCCCGAGACGGACGTGCCGCCCGTGACCGTCGATCCAACCCGCGTCGCGGAGCTGCAGGGCCGTCTGCCCGAGCGGCCCTCGGTCCGGCGCGAGCGACTCGCCCGCCAATACGGCCTCTCCGCCGAGATCGCGCGTCAGCTCGTGGCGGCGGACGAGGCGGATCGGTTCGAGGCGCTCGCGGACGGTCGCCACTCGCCGGCGCTCGTCGCGCGGCTGCTCACGCAGGACCTGCCGGGGCTGGGGCTCCCGGACGGCGTCGCCTCGTTCGAGCCGACCCCGGAGTCGCTGGACGCCCTGCTGTCCGCCGCCGATCAGGGTCGGTTCGCGAAGGAGGGCATCCCCCGAGTGCTGTCCGCCCTCGCCGCAGGGGCGTCCTCGCTGGACGCGGCGATCGTCGCGAGCGGGCTCGGCGGCCTCTCCCGCGCGGACCTCGAGGCGCTCGTGGAGCGGGTCGTCGACCGGAATGCCGAGCTCCTGCGGGCCCGGGGCGACGGGGCGTTCTCCCCGCTGATGGGGGAGGTCATGCACGAAGTGCGGGGGCGTCGGGACGGGTCCGAGGTGGCGGACCTGCTCCGGGCGGCGATCGCGCGACGCCGGGGCCCGGGCTGACCCTCCGATGCCCGCCCGCCGCGCCCTGCACGCTCCGTTCCGTGCGGTCGTCACCGACGTCGACGGGACGCTCACGAACGAGCGCCGTCGCCTCGATCCCGGTGCGATCGCGGCGGTGGCGCGTCTCGAGGAGCGAGGCATCCCCGTGGTCCTCGCGACCGGGAACGTGCTGCCGATCGCGCTCGCCCTTCGTCGGTCGCTCGGGCTCTCGGGTCCGATCGTCGCCGAGAACGGGGGGATCGTCTACGACCGGACGCCCGACGGTCGAGAGGTCGTGGAGCGCCTCGCCGATCCCCGGGTCCCGCGGCGGGGGTATCGCCGGCTCCTCCGCTCGGGCCTGCCGGTGCGCCGGCTCTTCACCGACCGGTGGAGGGAGACCGAGGTGGCCCTCGAGCCGACGGTCTCCGTGGCCGCCGTCCGGCGCGCGCTCGGCCCGGTCCGGCTCACGGTCGAATCGACGGGCTACGCGATCCACCTGATGCAGCCCGGCTGCGGCAAGGCCCCCGCGCTCGTGCGGGCCCTCGCACGGCGCGGCCTCGCGCTGCGCGATTGCGTGGTGCTCGGCGACGGGGACAATGATGTCGCGATGCTCCGCGCCGCCGGCTTCGGCGTGAGCTTCGCGTCCGGCAGTCCCCGGGCCCGGACGGCGGCGCGGTACGTGACGCGCGCCGGATACGCCCGCGGGTTCGTCGAAGGGCTTAAGGCGAGTGGCGTGGTCGGCTGAGCGGTTCCTGCCGGGAGGGAACCCCCAGGTGTTCGTAGGACAGTGCGCGCGGTGCGGAACCCCCGCCACGTTGGGGTGCGTCGTGTGCGGGCGTACGTTCTGTCGGAACTGCTTGGACACGGACGAGCGGATGTGCTCGGACTGCCAGGCCAGCCTGAAGCGGGCGAAGAGCCCGGTCGAGGTCCGCCCTCCGCCCTCGCGGCGGATCCACCGGCCCCCGATGACCCCGAGCCGCGTTCAGTAGTCGACGCCCGGTAGGACGAACGGGCCCTTCGGGGCGGCGCGCGCCACGAAGAGGAGTCCCACTCCCACGGCGCCCGTCACCAAGCCGAGCCCGAGCGCGCCCCACGCGTAGTCGCCGAGGTGGGAGGTGATCCGGATCCAGCCCAGGGCCATCCCGCCGGAGCCGGCCCACCCATGTAGCACGAGGTTCGCGGCCACGCCGAGCCCCCAGCCGAGCGCGATCAGGACGCCTCCGGCGATGAAGGAGCCCAGCCGGTCGTCGCCGCCCGAGTCCGTCGGCGGGACCGCCGGGCTCTCCTGCAGGTCGACCACGGGCCGGGGACCGGAGCGCCGCCTATAGTCGTTGCGGCGAGCGCGGGCCCAAATACTCCCCCGGGCTCGTCGGCATCGGCTGTGGGGTCAGCCGCCCGCGCCCCCCGGGCGCGGGGAACCGCAGGCCGCTGCCGATGACCCCTATCGGAGGCACCGTGCCGACACGCGACCGAAGCGGGACAGAGGGGGGCGACCCGGACGCGCCGGAGATCCCCGGGTCGTTGAAGGAGGCGCTCCGGCCCTGGATCGACCTCGACGAGGTCGGGCTCGAGGGGCTGCTGAGCTGGCTCGAGAGCGTCGTGCCCCTGCTGCCGACGTCGAGCCGCTCCGGCTCCGAACGGACCCGCGAGCTCGCCCGGGCGCTGGCCGCCTGCGGCCAGGACCGCGCCCGCCTGAACGTGGCGGCCGCGCAGTACTTCCGGGACAACCAGGCGCTGGCGCGTCGCGTGAAGGCGCTCGAGTCGATGCTGGCGCAGCGGGGCGCGCCGCGGGACGACGCGCCGGTCCCGGTCGACCCGGAGTCGGAGCGCGCGGCGGAGCGGTACCTGCCGCCGCCCCGGGACGG
>JASHYV010000009.1 GCA_030064695.1 Thermoplasmata archaeon | reverse complement strand
GTGCGACGGCTCGGGCAGAGGCAGCCAGCCACCGGGCTCGACCTCCCAGTGATCGACGCGCCGGAACCCGAGCCCCGCGAACGCGTGGAGGGCTTGGCCGGCGAGGCGGAGCAGGTCCGCGCCCTCGACGATCTCGCGCTCTCGCAGTAGGGACTCCAGCCGGTCGAGCACGGCGACGGTAGACATGCGCACCGACTCGTGCCGGAGATCGACCTCCAGCCGGACGTGTGAGAACGGGCGCGCCTTTCGCCCGGGCCGCGAGCCGGCGAAGGTGGTCGGCCAGTTGAGGATTGAGACCGGGCCGGTCAGGTCCGGGGCCGAGAGGCCGGGCTCGAGCGGCGGCACGTCCCCGGGCAGCCGAGGGGGCCCAAGAGGCTTTCCGGCCACGACCGGCCGGCGGCTCGGCCGCCGCTACTCGCCGCGGAATAGGTTCGTGCGCGCGAGGTCGATGACCTCGCTGCCGCGCCCGTTGAGCACCGCCTTCAGCGTGAACAGGGTGAATCCCTTCACGACCTCGCTCTTGATCGAGGGCGGCATGATGATCTCCTGGCGGTTGACCTTCACCTCGATCAGCGCGGGACCCGGGTACGCGAACGCCGCCTCGAGGGCCGGGTCGAGCTGCTCGGGGAGCTCGACCGTCGCGCCGTGGAGACCGGCCGCCCGCGCCACGGCGGCGAAGTCGGGGTTCACGAGCTCGGTCGCGAACGGGAGGAAACCCGCCGACTCCATCTCGAGCTCCACGAACTCCAGCGCGCCGTTCGCGAAGACCACGATCTTCACCGGCAGGTTGAGCTGGTGGAGGGTCGCCAGCTCTCCGAGCAGCATCGTGAGCCCTCCATCGCCCGAGAGCGACACCACCTGCCGGCCCGGCGCGGCCATCTGGGCGCCGATCGCCTGCGGCAGTGCGCCGGCCATCGAGCCGTGCACGAACGATCCGAGAAGACGTCGGCGGCCGTTCATGCGGAGGTACCGGGCGGCCCACACGGTCGGCGTGCCAACGTCGCAGGTGAAGATCGCGTCGTCTGCCGCGAGCTCGCTCACGCGACGCGCGACGTACTGGGGGTGGATCGGTGTCACGCCGGGCGGGCCGACGGCGAGCTCGTCGAGCTTGGCCCGGGTGATCCGGTAGTGCTCGGCGGCGCCCTGCAAATGCCGATCGTCGGCCTTGGGGGTGAGGCGCGGCAAGAGGGCGGCCAGCGTCGAGCGGACGTCGCCGACGAGGCCGAGCTCCAGACGCGTGCGGCGGCCCAGTTGTTCCGCCCGTCGGTCGATCTGGACGATCTGCGCACCGTCCGGATAGAACTGCGTGTACGGGAAGTCGGTGCCCAGCAGCAGCAGGAGGTCGCAGTCCATCATGGCGTGGTATCCCGACGCGAATCCGAGAAGGCCCGTCAGCCCGACATCGAACGGGTTGTCGGTCTCCACGTATTCCTTGCCTCGGATCGTATGGACGATCGGGGCCCGGAGGCGCGCCGCCAGCTCCAAGAGCTCGCTGCGCGCGCCCGCGCAACCGGCTCCCGCAAAGAGCGTGATCTTCGTCGCGCCCTGGAGGAGTTCGACGAGGCGGGCGAGGTCGGCCTCGGCCGGGATCAGCGACGGGGCGGCCGGCGGGCTCCGGGCCGGAGGAGGGTCGTGGACCGCCGGCTGGAGCGCGATATCACCCGGCAGCACGAGCACGGCGACCGAGCTCCGCCCGATGGCCGTCTGGAGCGCGATCTCGAGCAGCCGGGGCAGTTGCTCCGGCTGCGCGACGAACTCGGCGAAGTCGCTGCACTGGCGATAGAGTTCGGCGGGGTGCGTCTCCTGGAAGTATCCGGTCCCGATCTCCACGCTCGGGATCTGCGCGGCGAGGGCGAACACCGGCTCCCGGCTGCGGTAGGCGTCGTACAGTCCGTTGATGAGGTGCAGGTTGCCGGGACCGCAGCTGCCGGCGCACACGGCGAGCCGCCCGGTCAGGTGGGCCTCGGCGCCGGCGGCGAACGCCGCGGCCTCCTCGTGACGGACCGGGACCCAGTGGACCTGCTCGTTGCGGCGGATCGAGTCGGTGATGCCGTTCAGCGAGTCGCCGGCGACCCCGTAGATCCGGCGGACGCCGTACGCCGCGAGGGTCTCGACGGTGAGCTCCGCGACGGTCGGGGGGGCCATGGGCGCGGGACGGCCCGCCGAGCTAAGCCTCTTGCGCGGCGCGTCGGGGTCCCCGCGACACCCCCGTTAAATATCGCGCTCCGTTCAATCGGATCGTGCGCTCCGGCGGCGCTTCCGGCGTCTGTCCCGCGCGCGTTCGCCCGTGGTTCCGTAACGGCTGCGGTGCGCGCGGTCCGGTCCGGCGGAAGCGACTGGGCCCGACTCGTCCCGTTCTCGAATGAGCTCTGAACCGATCGCAGCACCGATCCAGACCCCGTCCTCGCTCCGCCCCTCCGACGTCTTCGCCCGCCAGTCCAGCGGGCTCGTGAAGGAGCTCGGCGCCTTCGAGTCGTTCTCGATCAACCTGATCTCGCTCGGGCCCGGCCCGGCCTTCGGCCTGTTCCTGGTGATCCTGCTCTTCGTCACCGGCGCGAACCTGATGGACTCCGTGCTGCTGGCCGCCCTCATCGCGGTGCCCACGGTGCTGACCTACACCGTGATGGCGGTCGAGATGCCCCGGTCCGGCGGCGAATACGTCTACGCCTCCCGCTTGCTGCATCCCTACTTCGGCTTCGTCTCCGGTGCCGCGCGGATGGTCAATGTCCTGCTCTACGCCGCAGTGCTCCCCTACTGGTTCGTCACCCTGTCGGTCGGACCGGGGCTCGCGAGCTGGGGGTCGATCGCCGGTCTGCCCAGCCTCGCCCGATGGGGGGCGATCCTCACGCCGTTCAGCGGCGCGACGAACAACTTCGACATCGTGACGATCGGCGCCCTCGCGACCGTCGCGATCCTCGCCCTGTACGTCGGTCTCCGGCCCCGGGCCGCGTTCCGTCTCTTCTCGGCGCTGCTCCTCGTGGAACTCGCCGGCCTCGTCGTTTCCGTGGTGCTCCTGGAGGCGATGGGCCACGCGGCCTTCGTCTCGACTGTGAACGCGTTCATGGCTGCCCACGGCTACGTCGGGAACTACTACGCGAGCACCGCCGCGTACGGCGCCACGTTCGGACCGTACGGGAGCAGCGCCACCAACACGCTGCTCTTCGTCCCGCTGGTCTTCGCGTTCTACTTCATGTTCTCGAACGCCCCGAGCTACATCGCCGGAGAGTTCCGGCGCAGCACCCGGGCGATCCGGCTCGGGATGGCGACGTCGTTCCTCCTGGCCGTCGTCTTCTCGGTCGCGCTGGTGTACGCCTTCGAGTCGGTGGTCGGGATGAACTTCCTGAACGGCGCGGTGGCGAGCTCGGTGTACGGGATCGCGTCGCCCGGACTCCCGGCCCTCCCCTTCGGCGCCGGCCTCGCCTCGCTCCCGATGTTCGCGGCGCACGGGAACGACGTGGCGCTCGCCGTCATCTTCCTCGGCTCCGCGAGCTGGTACCTGCTCTGGATGATCTTGGGGCTCTACATCTTCAGCCGCTACGCGCTCAGCTTCTCGCTGGACCGGCTCTTCCCGCGATTCCTCAGCGGGCTCACGAGCCGCACGCACTCCCCGGCGGCGAGCCTCGTGATCGTCTCGGCGATCGGCCTCGCCTTGCTGCCTCTGGTCACGTACTACACCACGACGTACTACGACCCCTTCATCTTCCTCCTGTTCTTCCTGCCGATGGTGAGTGTGGCGCTCTCGGCCGCGTCGCTCGTCCGCCTCGGCCTGCGCCGGCACGCGACTTGGATGACCGCCGGCGGCGCGACCGCCTTCCTGGTCACGGCCGTCGCGGCCTACGCGGTCTCCACGCTCCCCCTCCTGGGAACGGCCGCCGGATTCACCGCCTCGAACCAGACCGTGAGCTACGTCTCGATCGGGCTCCTCCTCGCGGGGAGCCTCCTCTGGTACGTCGTCGCCCGGCGCTACCACCTGCGCCGGTCGGGCCTCGACATCGCGCTCGCCTTCCGCGAGCTGCCGCCGGACTGACCGGAGGAGGGGCGGCGTGACCGAGCCGGAGGACGTCGGGCGATCGCCGAGGTTCGCCCAGGTGGCGACGTTCGCAAGGTTGCCGCTCCGCCGGGACCTCGCCGGGGCCCGCTCCGTGTTCCTGGGGATCCCGTGGGACGACGCCACGAGCTACCGGCCCGGGGCGCGGGAGGGCCCCGCCGCCATCCGCGCTCAGTCCCGGCTGCTGCGCAGCTACCATCCGGTGCACCGGGTCTACCCGTGGCGGGTCCTCGAGACGGTCGATGGGGGGGACGTGGATCCGGTCCCCGGTTACCTCGACGACACGTTCGTCCGCATCGAAGCGGCCCTCCGCCCGGTCTTCTCGGGGGGCCTCGTGCCGTTCCTCGCGGGAGGCGACCACTCGATCACGCTGCCGGTACTGCGCGCCCAGCGGGCCGCGTCGGGCCGGCCGGTGAGCCTCGTCCATTTCGATGCCCATTTCGACACCTGGGACCGGTACTGGGGCGACAAGAAATTCACCCACGGAACCTGGGTGCGCCGCGCGCACGAGGAGGGACTGATCGCCCCCGGACAGGTCTTCCAGCTCGGGATCCGCAACTCCGTCTACTCGCACGAGGACGCGGCGAACAACGCCCGCTACGTCGATCGGACATTCACGATCGAGGACCTGGATTCCACGGACGCCACGATGGCGATGGAGACGATCACCTCCGCGATCGGCGCTGGGCCGGTCTACGTCTCGGTCGACATCGACGTGCTCGACCCGGCGTTCGCGCCCGGGACCGGAACGCCCGAGCCCGGGGGCATCTCGACCCGGGAGCTGGTGCGCCTGCTCCGGCCGCTCCACCAGCTTGACGTCGTGGGCTTCGACGTCGTGGAGGTCGCGCCGCAGTACGACCACACGGGCCAGGTGACGGCGCTCGCCGCTGCGACGATCCTGTACGAGGGCATTGCGGCCGTCGCCCGCCACCGCTCCACGGCACGAGGCGACGTCTAGCCGGTGACGAACAGGTGGTTCACGACCTGCGACCCGTCGAGGTCGAGCACGAGCCCCTGCAGGGTCCCCCGGTAGTACACGCTTCCAGGGTTGAAGACCGGAGTGGCCCCGACCCGGTCCGCGCCCTTCGATTCATGCACGTGACCGTGCAGGCTCGCGACCGGGTGGACGCGCTCGATCAGCGCGCGGATCGAAGGGGAGCCCACGTGCGAGTACAGCACTTCACCCGCGGCGGTACGGGGCCGCCGGTCGGCGTCGAGCTGTGGAGCAAGGTCGATCGCGGTGTCGACCGGCGGGGCGTGGATGTCGAAGATCGTCCGGCGGGGATCCCCGATGGCGCTCGACGTCCGATCGAGCACGCGCGCGAGCTCGTCCTCCGGGAGATCGCGCGGGCAATGCCACGGGGTCGTGTTCGCATAGCCGCACCCGAAGATCTCGTACGGCCCGGCTTCGACGGTGCCTCCCTCAGGGACCCGGACGCCAGGCGGGGCTTCCGAGCGGACGACCTCTAAGAGCTGATCCGTGTCATCGTTCCCGACGTTCAGCACGAGCGGGGGTCCACGGGGGCCGAGACGCTCCCCGGCCAGCGCGAGCCACCGGCGGGCGCGCTCGAGGGCGAGCTCGCGGCACTTCGCTTCCAGCACCTCGGGGCGCCGGCTCAGCTCGGACCATTCCTGTGGGGTCGTCACCCAGGGGTATGCGCCCGAGTCCGCGATCGCGCGCTCGATCGACGGGAGGCGGTCTTCGGGCTCGTCGCGGGGGCGGTCGGCGCTGGGGTACCATCGGAATCCCCCCTCGACGCGCCGGAACACCGGCTGCAGGATCTTGCCCGTGATGTCGCCCCCGTACACGAGCAGATCCGGGCCGTAGACCGGAACCGAGTTCAGGAATTTCCGGTAGCAGACCTCGGAGCCGTGCAGGTCACTCACGAAGAAGAGGCGGAACCGGCTCACGAGGACGGGAGGCCCTCGCACCTCTTACCGACCACGGCCGAGACTAGCCCGGACGCGGCAGTCGACGAGGCGAATACGGCTCCAGCGGGATCGACGGAGGCGACCCGTCGAGCATCTCGCGGAGCAGTCGGGCCGTCGCGAGCGAGGTCGTGATGCCGATACCTTCGTGGCCGGTCGCGATGATCCACGAGGGGCAGGCCGGCCACGGTCCGAGGATCGGCACCGAGTCCGGGCCGGCGGGGCGCAGGCCGGTCCAGGTCTTCTCGATCGCAAGGTCGGAGAATCCCGGCACGAATCGGTGGATCACTCGGAGCAGATTCTCGATCACCGCGGGATCCACGTCGAGCGAGCTGCCGGCGTACTGCCGCGTCGCCCCCAGAAGATACTGGCCGTTCGCCCGCGGCTGGACGACCATCGAGATCGAGTCGCCCGCGGTCGGCCGGGTCTCAGACATGTACCCGATCTCCGACAGGTTGTGGCGGATCCATCCGGGCCGCGGGACGGTGCGAGCAATGTGCCCCTTGCGCGGTCGAACCGGAAGCTCCGGGATCAGCCTCGGAGACTGCCAGCCCGCGGCGACGACGATACGGGAGGCCCGCACCACCGAGCCGTCGGCGAGAACGACGGCCTCCGGTTCGAGCCGCGAAACCGGGGCGCCAGTTCGGATCTCGGCCCCGGCGCGACGGGCCTCTTCGGCAAGGAACTCCGTGGCGCCCGTCGTGTCGATCACCGCGTCGCCGGGCACGCGAAGCCCGCCGGCGAGACCCGGTGCGACGTGCGGCTCGACTCGGTAGAGGGCCGATCGATCGAGGAGCTCCGCTTCGATCCCGTGACGTCGCAGCCGCTCGAGGCGACGGTCAGCTTCCTCGTACTCCTCGACCGTCGACGCGACCCAGAGCGAACCGCGGCGCACATATTCCACGGAAGGGGGCAGTCGCTCCGCCATCTCGTCCCAGCACGTACGGGCGAGCACGGACAGGGCGAGCTGGGCCTCGCTCTCGTCGTAGATGCCGAGGTGGCCCATCGCCCGGCACGAGGTATCGGCGGCGACGCTCCCTCCCGCCTCCACGACCCCCACGCGTCGCCCGGTCCGGGCCAGCTCGCGCGCCGTGGCGCATCCGATGATGCCGGCGCCGACCACGATCGTGTCGAACTCCGCTCGGGCCATTCGCTGCAGCGGGTCGGGACGTGCGAATTCGCATGAGCGTTGCGGCCGGGGCCCGGCCTCCGAGTGCTGCGAAGGAACCCTCGGGGCGGCGCCCGTTCGACCTCTCGACGCCTCTCTTCCAACTTGACGGAGACCCTCGGAGACTCCGGGGACCCCGCCCAGCCGCGCCAGAATGTCCAAATACTACCAATCCTCGTCGCCCGGCGCATGTCGCCGTTGTCCGGGCGCAAGGCGTGGTGGGTACTGCCGATCGTATTGGCCATTTGTGCGGTAATGGTGCTCCCTGCGGGCGCCATCCTGTCCCCGGGACGTGGGTCAGGATCGGCCAGCTCCACGGCGGCCGTCACGCCGGCGACGAGCGCCCGGCACCACTATCCGACGATCGCGAGTTCGCTCCTTCACCCCGGTACAACCAATTCCACGGCCCCCGTTCTTTCGACCGCTCCTTCGGGCGTCTCGCTTCCTTCCACGGCCACCTCCTCTAACTTGGACCAGTACTCGAATGCCGTCAAGAGCCTCGCCGTGGCCGGCTCCCCTGCGACCGGCCTGATCAGCGATCTCGCGACCTCCATCAAGGAGGGGCAGTTCGCTCCGTCCACCGCGTATCTCCCCAACTTCGATCTCCTCGAGTCCGGCTCGACCTCGCCGTCGGCGAACGTGGGCGCCGGTTACCAAGTCGCACCGGCCCCGATGGGCATCGGCGACTTCGGGATCGGCGGAGGCGCGACCGGCACTGCCTACGCCTACAACACGTCGCACTTCCTCGGCTCGATCACGCTCAACTCGGCCAACGCCACCTACCCCGGGGCCTACTACTTCATGGGCCCCGAGAGCGACGGCTACTACAACACCCCGTACGAGTTCGGCATCCAGCTGAACACGGTCGTATCGAACATCTCCATCCCCGGCAGCAACACCAG
>JASHYV010000008.1 GCA_030064695.1 Thermoplasmata archaeon | reverse complement strand
AGAGCCGGGCCCGTCCCGCGGTGGTACGGTTCCGGCGCCGCGTGGACGCCTACCGCGGAGACCGCACGACGACGCGCTCGCTGCCGCGCATTGCGCTCAGCCCGGAGTACCTCGCGCGCGTGCCCGCCGAGGACCGCTCCGGCCGACCGATCCCCTGGGAGGTCGATTCCCCGATCGGCACGGTTCCGCTCGAGCTCTCGGACCTCTATCCGGTGGGACCGTACCTGGGGATTCAAGAGTTCACGGGTCGCCCCGCGAGCCGGTCTCCCAGCCGGCTCACCGAGGAGCTGCGCGATCGGCACGACCCGGAGCTCGATCTGGAACGGGACTGGACCGCCTCCTGGAACCGCCGGCAGGTCTCGGCCCTCCTCGCCTGGTCGTACGGCGGGGAAGCGGCGCGCAGGTTGGGGGAGCGGGCGACGGCGGAGCGATCTCGCCGTACCGGTCGGCTCCGGCGGATCGCGTACGAGGACCGCCCCTGGTTCGTGGTCGGGTCCGACGGGCTCCCCCGGCCGACCTTCGAGGGGGCGCGCGTGCTCCAGCCCTCGCTCGCCCGCGGCTCCGGGCGGGTCGTGGTGAAGGAGGATGCGGTTCCGTTCGTGCGCGCGGGAAAGACGCTCTTCGCGGGCTTCGTCGCCCATGTCGACGCGGAGCTCGTCCCGGACTCGAGCGCCCTGCTCGTGGACCCGGCGGATTCCCTCCTCGCGGTGGGCCGACTCCTCCTCGCTCCGCACGAGGCGCTGCGCGCGACCCGGGGCGTGGTGGCGTGGGTCACCTCCCACGAGCGGTCGCGCCCGCCGGCCGACGACGAGGCCGAGGTCGATGAGCCCGAGGCGGGGAGCCCGCCGTCCGAGCGGGAACCTTAAGCGGCTCGACCGGTAAGGAGAGCGGTCCGCCGCCCGATGACGAAGACGTTCCTCCTCCTCCAGCTCGACAGCGAGGGCAGTCCGTACTCCCGAGTCGCCGACCTCCTCGAGAACTTGGGCTTCCGGGCCGAGACGGAGGGATACGACTTCGTCTACGACTGGAAGCGATCGGCCTCGGTCGCCGAGTCGCTCGAGTTCGCGGACCGGATCCAGGAAGCGCTTCGCGGGCAGCGAGTCCGCTTCCGGATCGAATCGACGGACGACTAGCCGTCCCGTTTAAACCCCCGGGCCGGGTCGCGGCGCGATGGTCACCCTCGGGATCGAGTCGACCGCGCACACGGCGTCCGTCGGCATCGTCGACGAGGCCGCGAAGGTGCTCGCGCTCGCCGGCGACATGTACCGCCCGCCGGCGGGCGGCATCCATCCGCGCGAGGCGGCGAACCATCACGTGGATCTCTTGCCCGGACTCGTCACGAAAGCGCTCGCCGACGCTCGGATCGACCCCCACGAGATCGACGCGGTGGCGTTCGCACAAGGGCCCGGGCTCGGTCCCTGCCTACGGGCGGGGGCCACCGTCGCGCGGCTGCTCGCGCTCGCCTGGGACCGACCGCTGGTCCCGGTGAACCACTGCGTGGCCCACGTCGAGATCGCCCGGGTCCTGAGCGGGCTCGACGACCCGCTCCTGCTGTACGCGAGCGGCGGCAACACGCAAGTGATCGCCTATGCGCGAGGGCGCTACCGCGTCCTCGGGGAGACCCTCGACATCGGCATCGGGAACTTCCTCGACAAGCTCTGGATCGGCCTCGGGGGCACGTTCCCCGGCGGACCGGCGATCGAGGCGGAGGCGAAGCAGAGCGACCGGCTCCTCCCCCTCCCGTACTCGGTGCACGGGATGGACGTCGCGTTCTCCGGCATCCTCACGGCGACGCTCGCGCTGAGCGCGAAGGGCGAGCGCCGGCCGGACCTCGCGTACTCCGTAGAAGTGACCTCGTACGCGATGCTGACTGAGATCACGGAGCGCGCGCTGGCGCACCTCGGCCACGCGACGGTCGTGCTGGGCGGCGGCGTCGCGTGCAACGAACGGCTCCGGGGCATGGTCCGGGCGATGGTGGAGGGACGCGGCGGCACGATGTTCGCCCCGCCCCGGTCGCTGTGCGTCGACAACGGCGCGATGATCGCCTGGACCGGCGAGCTCGCGCGTCGCTTCGACGGCGCGGTGCCCGTGCTCGACTCGGCGGTGATGCCGCGGCAGCGCACCGATCTGGTCGGCGCCCCCTGGCGGGAGCCGGGCGCCCGGCCCTCGGGCGCCGCTAAGTAGCGTCGGAGCCCCTGACGCCGGCGTGGAGTCGGTCGACGTCCTCGTGGTCGGCGCCGGTCCGGCGGGCTCTACGGTCGCCCGCGGGCTCGCGGAGCGCGGCCACTCCGTGTTGGTCGTCGAGGAGCATCCCACGGTCGGCGAGCCGGTCCAGTGCGCCGGCCTCGTCTCCCAGCGCGTGCTCGACCTCGCGGGGTCGGACGCCTTCGTCCGCACGCCGGTGCGCGGGGCGACGGTCTTCGGCCCGAGCCTGCGATCGATCACGTTCAAGGCCGACCGGCCTCGCGCCTTCGTGATCGACCGGGCGGGGCTCGACCGGTATCTCGCGGATCGCGCACAGCGCGCCGGGGCCCGGTTCCGGACCTCGACCCGGTTCCACCGCCGGGCGGCGAGGGAGGGGGAGCGCGAGGTGGTGGAGCTGCGCGCCGACGACGGGGGTCCGGTTCACGTGCAGGCTCGCGCCGTCGTCGGGGCCGACGGCGTCGCGAGCGCCGTGGCCCGGGCCTTCCGGCTCCGCCGTCCCGTGGAGTTCCTGCCCGCCTACGAGGCGGAGTACCCGGCGAGCCCGGGCGACGCGGAGACCGTGGAGGTCTACCTCGGACGCACGATCGCCCCGGGGCTCTTCGGCTGGTGGATCCCGGACGGCTCCGGGGGGGCCCGCGTCGGCGTCGCCGTCGACGCGGACGGCACTCCGGCGCGGGACTACTTCGATCGCCTCCGAGACCAGCTCACCCACCGGTTCGGGAGCCCGCTCTCCCGCCCTTCCGCTCTCCTCGTATCCGGGATCCCGATCGGCGAGGTGCCGTCGACCGTCGGCGACCGCGTGCTACTGGTCGGCGACGCGGCCGCCCAGGTGAAGCCGCTCTCGGGCGGCGGGATCTTCACCGGTATGCGGTGCGCCGAGATCGCGGCCGAGGTGCTCGACCGCGCGCTCGCCGGGAACGACCTCTCGGCCGCGGCGCTGCGCGAGTACGAACGTCGGTGGCGCGCCGAGTTCGGCGACGAGTTCCGACGGGCGCTCCACCTGCGGCGGGTCTTCGCCCGGCTTAGCGACCGGGACTTGGACGCCGTCGTGGACGCGCTGCGCTCAGGCGGCCTCGCGCCCACGATCGTCGCCTTCGGCGACATCGACTTCCCGACCCACGTGGCGCGCGAGCTGCTGCGCGAATCGCCGAGCCTCGTCCGGCTGCTCCCGAAGGCGCTCGGCGCCTGGTTCGGCTCCGCCGACTACCCGGCGCCGCCCTTGGAGTTCCGCTCGCGTCGCGAGTAGAGCCAGACCCCGACGCCGACTAGGACGATCCCAACGGCGGCGATCGCATAGATCGCCCACTCGAGGCCGGTGCTCGTCACGAGCACCGCCGTCTCGGCCGTCACCCCAGAGACCCCGAGCGCGGAGAGGTTGAGCGTCACGCTCCCGTTCGGGAGCTCCGTGGCGGCCGCCCACTGCGCCGCGGTGAACCAGCCGCGCGACTCGAGCTCGTAGGCGGTGCCGTTCTCGGTGAACGCGAGGGCCGTGCGGATCGCGAAGGTGCCCGCCGGCGTCGTCGACGAGGTCGCGACCCCCACCGAGCCGGCCGTGTGGGTGTGCGACAGGAGGTTCCCGAGGGAGAGGTTCGCGTAGGCGCCGGAAGTGGTCGACGTCGTGAGGATCGGAGCGCCGGCGACGGGCACGGTTGAGGTGGCGTTCCCGGGGAACGCGTTGAACGCGTAGATCGAGAGCGTCAGGACGGCGCCGACCAGCGTCGCGGAGAGCGGGTTCGAGACCGTGAACGTCACGGAGCCGCTCTGGCCCGGCGTGAGCGAGGGGGCGGAGAGGTTGCCGAGGAACTGCCGGTCGAGCCCGATCGGGAGCGGAGGGTACGCGTTCGGCTGAGCTCCCCGGGCTCCACCGGCGGCGACCAATAGGGCGGCGGCGAGCACCAGCCCTACGGCAGCGCGCCCGACGATCGTCCGGCGCTCAGGCACCGGGCTCCTCCGGATACCGACCGCTCTCCGCGAGGGCGACCAGACGCCGGATCCGCTCGACCGCCTGGCGCTGTCCACGTCGCCCGCCGACCCCGAGGAGACCGGGGGCGGCTCCGGGGGCGGACCCGAGCGGCGCGGCCTTGAACAGCGCCCGGGCCAGCGCCCGCGGCCGTCGGGTGATCTCTACGGCGTCCGTGTCGGCGCGGAACTCCTCCCGCGAGGTCAGGGAGTCCGCGAGGAGCGCCAGCACCGGGTCCCAGCGCATCATGCGGGCGAGGGTGCGGAAGAACGTGAGGTAGCGGCCGTCCAGCTCGCGGATGTGGCCCCACTCGTGCGCCACCACCGCCTCCTGTTCGACCGGGGTGAGTCGAGCGAGCAGGCCGTCCGAGACGAGGATGACGTCGCGCCGCCGGAGCCCGACCCCGCCGGCGTGCTCGAGGAGCGTGAACGAGAACGCCTCCAAGCGGGCGGAGGGGAAGGCGAGCAGCGAGGTCGGCGTCGCCGGGACGGGCAGTGCCACCGGCCACGGGAGCGGTCGGGGCTTGAGCGCCAGGAGGAACCCGCGTCCCACCGCCTGGCTCAGGAGGAACGCCGTCAGGAAGACCAGGAACGCGCCCAGCGCGCCGACCAGCCACAGCAGCGCGGAGCGCGGTCCGAACAGCTCGGCCGGGGCCTGGCCCAGCCGAACGAACGCGCCGAACCCCCCGTTGGCGACGACCCAGACCAGCGCCGTCGTGGCGAGCAGCGCCCACCCCGCGAGGAAGGCGACGGCCAGGCGGAAGAGCGTCGTCGACGGCGCGCGTCGGAACGCCACGGCGAGACCGATCCCGGCGGCGCCCCAGACGACCACGGGAACGAACAGGACCCCGACGTCGGTCGCCGACATGGCCTGACCGACCGTGGCTCACTCGAGGCCGAGGCGGCGCCTCAGCTCCTTCTCTTCCGACGGGTTCAACTTCGCGATCTCCTCGTTGAGGTGGACGACACCGGCGGGGCCGAACATGGCGACGACCCCCTTAAGCAGATTGACGAGGTACTTGCGCTCCACGTCGGCGGCCCGGTAGACGTAGCGCTCGCCGCCTCGGCAGGTCTCCCGGCGTCGGCGTACCAGTCCCTTCTCGAACAGGCGCGCGAGGATCGTCGCGACCGTGGTGTACGCGACCTTCGTGCCGCGGTCCGCGAGCGACTTCCGGACGTCCCGGGCCGGGGCCTCGCCCAGCTCCCGCAGCGAGGCGACGACCTCGGTCTCGAGGGACCCCAGCATCCGGGCGGGCACTGCCGAACGACCGGGGTTAGACCCTTAAGAGATACGGCCCAGAAGAACGGACCAGTACGTACGGACCCGACTCAGGGCGGGTCGCTCCGGCGCCCGACAGGCGCTTTAAAGGAGGCCCTCATCCGCAACCCCGTGCCCGACTCCGCCCGCCGCGAGAGCGTGCTCGACCTCATCGGGAACACCCCGGTCGTACCGCTCCGACGGGTCGTCGCGGGGCTCCCGTACCGGGTCTACGCGAAGCTCGAGTACCTCAACCCGGGCGGCTCCGTGAAGGACCGCATCGGCACCTCCATGATCAACGAGGCCGAGAAGCGCGGACTGCTGCAGCCCGGCGGCACGATCGTCGAGGCCACGAGCGGCAATACCGGCGTCGGGCTCGCGCTCATCGCCGCCGTGCGGGGCTACCGGATCGTCTTCGTCCTCCCCGAGAAGATGAGCACCGAGAAGATCCGCCTGCTGCGGGCCTACGGGGCGCGGGTCGTGGTCACCCCGAGCCAGCTGCCGCCGGAACATCCGATGAGCCACTACTCGGTCGCCGCGCGGCTCGCGAAGGAGATCCCCGGGGCCTACTACCCCAACCAGTACGTCAACCAGGGCAACCCCGAGGCGCACTACCGCACGACCGGCCCCGAGCTCGACCGGGACCTGGGCCCGGAGCTGGCGGCGGTCATCGGGACCGTCGGCACGGGCGGCACGATGAGCGGCGTGGGGCGGTACTTCAAGGAGCACCGGCCGACCGTGAAGATCGTGGCCGTGGACCCGCAGGGCTCCGTGCTCGGGCCCTACTTCCGGACCCGACAGCTCGGCAAGGCGACACCCTACCAGGTCGAGGGGATCGGCGAGGACATGGTCCCGAAGACGATCCACTTCCAGTACCTCGACGAGTTCGTCGAGGTGAACGACCGCCAGTCGTTCCAGATGGCCCGACGGCTCGCGCGCGAGGAGGGCATGTTCGTCGGCGGCTCGTCGGGCTCCGCGGTGGCGGGCGCCGTGCGCTGGCTCTCGGCGCGACCGCTCCCGGAGGGCGCGGTCGTCGTCGTGATCCTGCCCGACTCCGGGGACCGGTACCTGTCCAAGTTCTACTCGGACGACTGGATGCGCGAGAAGGGCTTCCTCGACGTCGCGTCGACGGCGCGCGACCTGATCGGTCGGAAGACGCCGACGGTGGCACTCGTCGCCGCCGACCCGACCACGGTGGTGCGCGACGCGCTCCAGCAGCTCCGCCACTACGACATCGGGCAGATGCCCGTGCTCTCCGGGCCGAACAACGTCGGCAGCATCCAGGAGGACGAGGTGCTCCGGCGGGCCCTTGCCGACGAGACGGTGCTCGAGCGCACCGTATCGGCGGTGCTCTCCCCGCCGTTCCCCGAGATCGCCGCCGACGCCGGGGTCGGCGAGGTGATCCAGCGGCTCAAGGAGGAGCGCGCCGTGCTCGTCCGGGATGCCGTGACGCAGACGCCGATCGGGGTGCTCACCCGCCACGACCTGTTGGGGTTCCTCTCGGAGGAGGAGGCCGGCCATGCGGTTTGACACGCGCGTCGTGCACACCGGCGGTCCGCTGGACCCCGCCGTCGGCGCCGTCAACCCCCCGATCTACCTCTCCTCGACCTTCGAGCAGGAGGCTCCCGATCGGAACCGAGGGTACGTGTACAGCCGTACCTCGAACCCGACCCGGGCTGTGCTGGAGCGCGCCATCGCCGACCTCGAGGGAGGCGCTCGAGGGCTGGCGTTCGCCTCGGGCCTGGGCGCGCTGACCACGGTCCTCGAACAGTTCCCGTCCGGAAGCCGGATCGTCTCCGTGGACGACGTGTACGGGGGCACGTGGCGGCTCTTCGAGCACCACCGCAAGCAGTTCGGCCTGCGACCGGAGTACTTCGACTTCGCCGATCCCGAGGCGGTGGAGCGGGCCCTTGCGGAACCGGCCGACCTGGTCTGGATCGAGACCCCGACCAACCCGCTCCTCAAGATCGTCGATCTGAAGCGCGTCACCCGGCTCGGGCACCGGGCCGGCGCGGTCGTCGGCGTCGACAACACGTTCGCGACCCCCGCGCTGCAGCGGCCCATCGAGAGCGGAGCGGACCTCGTGCTGCACTCTACGACCAAGTATCTCGGGGGCCACTCGGACATCCTCGGCGGCGCCCTGGTCCTGCGCGACCGACGCGCGGGCGAGCGGTACGCGTGGCTGCAGAACGCGGTCGGCGCCGTGCCGAGCCCGTTCGACGCGTTCCTGAC
The DNA here is from genome assembly GCA_030064695.1 of Thermoplasmata archaeon. The sequence goes on along the minus strand of JASHYV010000008.1, from coordinate 1,250 downwards.
GCTGCGCGGGATCCGCACGCTCTCGCTCCGGATGCGGGCCCACGAGGCCGGCGCCCGTGCGGTCGCCGCCGAGCTCGAGGGCGACCGATCCGTCCGGGCGGTCCACTACCCCGGACTGTCGACCCATCCGCAGCATCGTCTCGCGCGCCGGCAGATGGACGGGTTCGGCGGCATGGTGAGCTTCGATCTCCGGGGAGGTGGCCCGGCCGCGCGTCGCTTCCTCCGTCGCACCCGGATCTTCACGCTGGCCGAGAGTCTCGGCGGTGTCGAGTCGCTCGTCGAGCATCCGGCGTCAATGACGCACGCCTCGATGCCCCGGGCGGAGCGGGAGGCCCACGGAGTGAACGACGGGCTGGTACGCCTCTCCTGCGGCATCGAGGACCCGGCCGACCTGGTCGCGGACGTCCGCGCCGCGCTCCGCGGAGCCCGCTGACCATGCATCGGTGCACCGTCTACGACTCGCTGTCGCGGGAGACCCGGGTCTTTGCGCCGATCACGCCCCCGGCCGTGCGGATGTACGTCTGCGGTCTCACGCCCTACGCCGACGCGCACGTCGGGCACGGTCGCTTCGCCGTGGTCTTCGACATCGTCGCTCGCGCCCTCCGGCACTGGGGCTACCGCGTCTTCTACGTGCAGAACGTCACGAACCTGGACGACAAGCTGATCGCCCGCGCCGCCGAGTCCGACGACGACCCCTTGGCCCTCGCGGACCGGCAGTCGATCGCCTGGTTCGACCTCATGGACCGGCTCGGCGTGCGTTCGGTCAACTACTACCCGTACGCGACGGACTACGTGCCCGAGATCCTGGCCCAGGTCCGGACGCTGATCGAGCGGGGGTTCGCCTATGCGGCGAACGACGGCTCGGTGTACTTCCGGGTCGCGAAGTTCCCGCACTACGGCCGTCTCTCCGGCCAGCGGGTGGAGGCGCTGCGGCCGGGGGCCCGGATCGAAGTCGATCCGCGCAAGGAGGCGCCCGAGGACTTCGTGATCTGGAAGGCGGCGACGCCCGGCGAGCCGGAGTGGGAGAGCCCGTGGGGACCAGGTCGACCGGGCTGGCACATCGAGGACACGGCGATGACCCTCCGCGTCTTCGGGCCCCGCTACGACCTCCACGGAGGGGGCATCGACCTGATCTTCCCCCACCACGAGGCCGAGATCGCGCTCGCCGAGTCGACGACCGGCGAGGCACCCCTCGTGAACTACTGGATGCACAACGGCCTGCTCACCCGGGGCGGCGAGAAGATGGCGAA
>JASHYV010000007.1 GCA_030064695.1 Thermoplasmata archaeon | reverse complement strand
CGGAGCATCGTCTCCATCACGAACCGCGTCCGGTTGTACGCCTGGCGCACCCGCGGGGTCTCTCCGACCGACAGCAGGAACCGACGGTGCCAGCACCGCGGACCGCCGAACTGGCACGGGTTCGATGGATGCGAGAACCCGAAGGCGTCGAGCGGCCCCAGCGGAGGACCCCCGGCGTCGTCGCCGCCGACCTGGGCGTGGTAGGTGAAGGTCGTGCGGTCCCCCTCGGCGTCCCGCGAGAGCTGGTGCAGGTAGCCGCCGCCGAGGTCCGGCCCGGAGATCATCTCGCTGGGCACGGCCCGGGACCCCCCGGTGGACGCCCTACGTCGCGGGGGGCCTCAGGTCGAGGCCCGCCGGGAGCGGGATCCGTCCGGTCTCCACCTCGACCCGCCCGTCGTGCCGGCGGGCGGCGAGGTACGACCCGCTCCCCAGCGACCGCCAGGTCGGTTCGCGATCGAACGGTTCAGAGCCGACGACGACGCGATGCGGCAGCACCTCGTAGGCCATCTCGAAGTACCGTCGCCGGGGATCGAGCAGCCCCGTGCCGTGGTCGCCGGTCCAGAGGCAGAACGCATAGAGCTCGTCCGGGCCCCGGCTGAAGAGCACGTTGAGGCCGGAGAACGGCGGGATCGCGGGACGGCCCATCGCCTCCCAGACCCGGTAGAGGTCCTCCACCGTCCGCACGTAGCCGACCAACGGGTCCTGGTGCTCCTCGGTGTTCCGCACCAGGAGCCAGAACAGCACTTCGCTGTCGTTGACGCCCTGGATCTTCGGCTCGTGGAGGCCCAGGAACGGACGCGTCTCGACCGGGAAGGGGATGGAACCGTTGTGCACGAAGAGGGTCGTGTGGGATTCGAACGGCTGGGAGTTCGGGAGGCCGATCAGCCGGGACGGGTCGAGGTGCAGTGGATTGCTCGCGTGGCGGAGGTGTCCCAGCACCAGGGACCCGTCGGCGTCCCGAGCCGCCTTAAGGAACCGCTCCCGCTCGCCGTTCTCGAAGGCCCCGCCGGTGCCCTTCTCCACACGGGCCCGGCCCCCGTCGGTGAACCAGCCGACGCCCCAGCCGTCCTTCTGGGCGCGGTCGGGCGACACGTTCGACTGGACCAGCAGCGACGCCGGTCGGGTCACGAGCCATGGTTCGGGGGACTCGGGTCGCGCGGAGAGCAGGCCGAAGAGTCGGCACATCGAGGCGCGCCACGGCCCTGCCGTAGATAAGGCAAGGGAGGACGGCGTCGCGAGGTGTCGTGTGCGCCAGCAACTCTTAAACCGCCCTCGGAACTAGAACGGCCGAGGCGAAGTCCATGGTCACGATCGAGGTCACCCCGTCCGCCCGGGACCAGGTCCTCAAGATCATGCAGAAGCAGGGCAAGCCCGGGGCCGCGCTCCGGCTGTACGTGCAGGGCGGTGGCTGTTCTGGCCTTACCTACGGCATGTCGTTCGACAAGCAGGAGTCCGGCGACGACGTCGCCTACCACGGCGACGGGCTCACCGTCGTCGTCGACAAGGCGAGCGCGCCGCTCTTGGAGGGCGTCAAGGTCGACTTCCTGCTCGGGCTCGAGGCCTCCGGGTTCAAGATCTACAATCCCAACGCGAAGGCGACCTGCTCGTGCGGCAAGTCGTTCTCGGCCTAACGCGCCCCTCGGGGGACGGGGCTTTATAGGGCGCGCGCGATTCGACCGCTGGGGTAGTCGAGGAGGGCCCCGGGCATGACCGATAGTGAACTGAAACTCGAAGTCACCAAGGAAGCGCAGGACCAGGTCCGGGACTTGATCAAGAGCCAGAAGCCCGGCACCGCGGTCCGGGTCTACCTGCAGACCGGAGGGGGCGGCGGCGGTTGCGGCTGCGGCTCCGGCGGTGGGGGATGCGGATGCGGCGGGGGCGGCGGCGGTCACGGCGGCGGCCCGTCCTTCGGCATGGCGTTCGACAAGGAACGCTCGGGGGACCGCGTCGTCCGCGTGGACGGCTTCTCGATCGTGGTCGACGACCTGAGCGCCGAGATGCTGAACGGCGCTCGGATCGACTTCGTCCAGGACCTGAACGCCACCGGCTTCAAGATCACGTCGCCCAACGCGCCCTCGGAAGGCTCCCACGAGGGGGCCGGTGCGCAGGGCGGCTGTGGCTGCGGCGCCGGCGGCTGCGGGTGCGGCTGAGCCGCGCTCGCGTCCAACCCCTTCTTCTCTCTCTCTTCTCGGTCGGGCCGGCTCCGCGACCTTATCGGCCTCGGCACCTCGACTGACCTCGTGGCGGCCGCCACCGGTTCCCTGCTGAGTTCGCTCGACTGCCGTGCCTGCTGCGCGAGCCTCGACCCGGAGGCACCGCACGGCACCTGCCCCACCTGCGGCCACACCCTCTTCGCGACGTACGACCTTCGTCGGCTCGATGGACGCGCGTGGCTGCGATCGCTCGAGGGTCGGCCCCGATCGCTCTGGCGGTACCGGGAACTCCTGCCCGTCCGGAGCGAAGCCGCGATCGCCTCGCTAGGGGAGGGAGGGAGCCCGGTCCTCGAGCTCGGCGAGGTCTCGGAAGCGCCGGGTCTCGTGGTGTCGTTGAAGGACGATGGCGGACTGCCCACCGGCTCGTTCAAGGCCCGCGGGATGGCGGTGGCCGTCTCGCGGGCGCGTGAGCTCGGCCTCACCGAACTCTTCGTACCGAGCGCGGGGAACGCCGGGGTCGCGCTCGCCGCCTACGCGGCCCGGGCCGGGGTGCGCGCTCGCGTCTACCTGCCAGAGTCGACGCCCCCGGCGCTCTCGGCGCAGTGCGTCCTCTACGGGGCCGAGATCGTGCGGATCCCGGGAACGATCCGCGAAGCGGGCGCAGCCGCCCGCGCCGCCGAGGCCGGCCGGCGTTCGTTCGATATCTCGACCCTGCGCGAGCCATACCGGGTCGAAGGCAAGAAGACGATGGGACTCGAGCTGTTCGAGGCGCTCGCGCCCTCGGGCCGGTTCCCCGACGCGATCCTCTATCCGACGGGCGGCGGCACCGGTCTCGTCGGGATGAAGAAGGCGTTCGACGAGCTCGCGACGCTCGGTCTCCTCGACCGAGCGCCCCGGCTCTACGCGGTCCAGCCCGAGGGCTGCGCCCCCGTGGTGCGCGCATTGCACGACGGGGCGTCCACCGTCACGCCCTGGGAGGCGCCCCGGACGCTCGCGCCGGGATTGCTCGTGCCCGCGCCGTTCGCCTCGGAGCGGCTCCTCGAGGCCGTGCGCGCGACGCACGGCGGCGGAGTCACCGTGTCGGACCGGGCGATCGTCGAGGCCATGCGGTCGCTCGCCGGGCGGCACGGAGTCTCGGCGTCGCCCGAAGGCGCCGCGACCTACGCGGCGCTGGGTCCGCTGGCCCGTTCGGGGGCCCTCCGCCCGGGCGAGCGCGTACTGCTCTACAACACCGGCACCGGGCTCGTGCACTCGCTGGTGACGCTGGTCGCGCAGCTCGAGGGCGGGGGCGCGGTCGGCGGCGTGGGCCCGGACGGATTCGAACCGCCGACCGACCGGTTATGAGCCGGTCGCTCTGAGCCAGGCTAAGCTACGGGCCCCTCCCGCGGGGATGAACGCGGGAAAGGTAAACCCGCCGTTCCGCCCCGGAGCCGGCCCGGCGGGGCAGGTGCGTCCCGGGTTCAGTCGGAGAGGGCGGGGGCGGCCGGCGGCCCCGAGGGGATCCCGCGGGCGAGCGCCCGACGGTACCCGAGGAAGGCCAGGAGGTTCCCCACGACCGGTACGACCATGAGGGCGGCGCCGGGACGCAGCGTCGACTCGCGGTACCGAAGTCCCGCGCGCCAGCTCCCCAGCGCCTGGCCGTAGAGGCCGACGGCGGTCAGCAAGAGCCCCACCGCCAGGAACGGCACGCCGAACAGGATCATCACGGGCGCGAGCGCGTAGTTCGTGTTGTTGAGCCCGATCCCCTCGACGAACAGCGCGAAGCCGGCCCCGCTCAGGAGGAGCCCGGCCAGCCCGGTGAGCGTCAGGAACGCCGCCGGCGTGAATTCCCGCGACGTGGTCGCCATCTTGCGGAACCCCGTGAGGTAGAGTGCGAACGAGCCGGCCGCGAGCACGGCGCCCGCCCCAAGCAGTACGATCGCGAGGCGGGCGTCCGTCCACAGCTCGGCGGGATCCCACGACGAGAAGTGGTAGAGGAGCTGGGTCTGGACGAGGAGGACGGCGCCGATCGCGAGCAGCACCTGCGACCCCGCGGCCGCGAGCGCGGCGTTCCGGAGGGACCGCACGCCCTGCGGCTCGGACGCGTCCACCGCCCGCAGGTAGGGGGAGGTCCTCAGGACGCCGAGCCCGCGGACGAACACGTACTCGGCGAAGATGATCCCGGTGATGAAGAAGCTCACCGGGGCGTTGACCCAGAACCCGACGAAGAGCCCAAGCCACGTCGCGGAGACCGAGAGCAGGATCGCGTAGATGACCGCGGTCCCGACCCGCGCGGTCAGGCGGACGGCGATCGCCGCGGGCGTCACCATGAGCGCGAAGATCAGCAGCACCCCGATTATCTGCACGGCGATCGAGATCGTGACGGCGAGGAGCAGCAGGAAGGCGAGGCCGAGGAAGAGCATCGGCAGCCCCTTCGCCTCGGCCACGTCCTCGTCGAGGGAGGCGAAGAGCAGCGGCCGGTAGATGATCGCGAGGACCGCGAGGACGAGGATCCCGGTCCACACCGTGAACGTCACCCCGGAGGCGCTGATCCCCAGCACCTCGCCGAACAGGATCGAGTACGCCTCGGTCGCGTAGCCCTGGTAGAGACCGAGGAAGAGCAGCCCGAGCCCGAGGGCGAACGCGAGCACGGTCCCGATCTCGACGTCCCGGTTCGACGCCCGGTTCCCGAGCAGGGCCATGCCGCTGCCCGCGGCCATCGTGAACAGTAACAGACCGTACACCGGCTGGACCCCGACCAGCACCGCGGCGGCGGCGCCGGAAAAGCCGGTGTGGCCGAGCGCGTGCGTGGCGAACGCCGACCGGCGCAGCACGACGAAGTAGCCCACGATCGCCGCGACGATGGCGATGACCGTCCCGGCCTCGTAGGCGTTGCGCATGAACTCGAACGCCCACAGGAAGCGGACGTCGGTGACGATGTTCGAGCTCCACGGCTCGCCCGACCAGATGTTGCTCATCCGCCCTCCGAACCCCGGTCGTCCTCGCCGCCGACGATCACGAGGTTCCCCCGCGAGTCATGGAGCACCTCCACCCGGACCCCGTAGAGCCGGGTGAGGCTCTCCGAGGTGAGCACCTCGGCGGGCGGGCCGGTCGCGACCTGCCCGTTCGCGATGTAGATCACCTTGTCGAGGCAGTTGATCATCGGATTGATGTCGTGGGCCACCAGCAGTGTCGTGACGCCCCGGGCCCGAACGAGTCCGTTGATCGTCTCGACCAGCTCGCGGCTCCGCCGGAGGTCGAGGTTCGAGAGCGGCTCGTCGAGCAACAGCATCCGGGGGTTGCCGACGAGGGCCTCGGCCAGGAAGATGCGCTGGAGCTCACCGCCCGAGAGCGCGCCCAGCGGCTTCTCGCTGAGCTCGTAGGCCCCCACGTCCTCGAGCGCCTGCGCGGCGGCCTCGCGCTCGGAACCGAGGCGGAACCGGGGCCCCCAGCGGAGCGGAGGGAGCCGCCCGCCCGGTCCCCAGCGATCGCCGGGGTAGGCGAGCCGCACGAGCTTGTCGGCCGCGAGGTGCGTGTCCTGGTCGATCGTGTGTCGCTGGGGGACGTAGCCGATGCGATAGTTCCCCCGTCGCGGCGTCGACCCCAGGACCGTGAGCTGGCCCGACGACTGGTAGTGCAGCCCCAGGAGCATCCGGAAGAGCGTCGTCTTCCCGGCGCCGTTCGGTCCGATGAGCGCCACGAACTCGCCGCGCTGGACGTCGAAGGTGGCGTCCTTCCAGACGACCTTGCTACCGTAGCGGACCTCGAGCCGCTCCGCGTGGATCGCCGGTCCGGAGTACTCCGGGACGGCTGGCGTCCCGGCGGGGAGATGCGGGACCGGCGGGGGCCGGGCAGCGCTCGCGGCCACGGCGCGTTATTGCCCCAGCTCGTAGGCGTTGAGCGCGTTCTCGAGGTTGTTGTACTCCCCGTACATCCAGTCCTGGAAGCTCGTGTCCGGCGGCTGGATCGTCTCGCTGACGAACGTGGTCGTCACGTTGCTGGTGGCGGCCAACCCCTTGATGGTCGTGGTGATCGGCGTGACCGTCTGCACGTTGTAGATCAGGACCTTCAC
>JASHYV010000006.1 GCA_030064695.1 Thermoplasmata archaeon | reverse complement strand
GGCGGTCGGCATCGCCCCCGAGCGCGTCCGCGAGTGGGAGGCGCTCGCGGCGGAGATCCGGGCCTGCCGCCGCTGCGCCCTCTCGGCGTCCCGGATCCAGGCCGTGGTGTACCGGGGCAGCCTGGTCCCTCGCGTCGTCTTCGTCGGAGAAGCTCCGGGGGCGGAAGAGGACCGGACCGGTCTCCCCTTCGTGGGTCGCGCCGGGCAGCGGCTCGACGCCGCCATCGTCCGGATGGGGCTTCGCCCCTCCGAGTTCGGGGTCCTGAACCTTATCAAGTGCCGACCGCCCCAAAATCGGTTCGACCGCACGGCCGCAAGGGCGTGCCGGCCGTTCCTCGACCGGCAGCTCGCGCTGCTCCGACCCCGAGTGCTCGTGCCCCTGGGCGCGTGGGCGCTCCGGACCCTCGACCCGGCCGCGCCGCCCGTCCTTCGCGCGGCCGGGGCACTCCGACCGGCAGGTCCTCCCGACGTGTTCCCGCTGATCCATCCCTCGGCGGTGCGGTCCCGACGGCTCGCCGAACGGTGGAGCCTCGATGTCGATCGGCTCACCGAATGGCTCTCGCGCTCCTCCAAGCCGCTTTAACTCGGAGCCGGCTCCGAAGGACGTGCGGTCCATCGAGCTGTTCCTGCTGGAGGGCTCGTACGTCGCGCAGGGCGACGACGTGGTCGTCGAGCTCTTCGGCCGGACGCGGACCGGGGAGGCGCTCGTCGCCCGATACTACGGCTTCCGACCGTACTTCGTCCTCACCGAGCCCTCGGACGAGCAGCGGGCCAGCTTGCGGACGGACCCGGAGATCGTCGAGGTCACCGAGATCACCACGTGGGTGGCGGGTCAGGAGCGCCCGGCGATCCGGGTCACCCTGCACCGGCCCTGGCTCGTGCCGGACTACCGCACGAAGTACCGTCGGACCGGCGAGGAACCGAACGTGCTGGCGTGCGACATCCCCTTCGTCCACCGGTTCCTCTACGACAAGCACCTCGGCCTCACGATCGCGTTCGACGCGGAAGACGAGCCGGAGGAGGTCCGTTCTCGCTACACGGTTCCCCAGGTCGTCCGCGTAGTGGAGGGGGAGGGGCGAGCGATCCGGCCTGCGGCGCCGTTCCGCCCCGACCTGCGCCTGCTCTCCTTCGACATCGAGAACTCGATCCGCGAGCGCACGATCTTCACGATCTGCGGCGTCGCGGTGGGGGGAGGTCGCGACCGCCGGACCTTCCGGCTCGCCGGGGAGAGCGAGCGCGAGATCCTGGAGCAGTTCGCCCGGGTGGTCGCGGAGGACGACCCTGACGTGATCACCGGCTACAACATCGGGGGCTACGACCTGCCGCTGCTCGAGGAGCGGGCGAAGGCGGTCCACCTGCGGGAGCTCGCGCTCGGCCGTGAAGGCAGCGCTCCACGGGTCATGGGCGATCGACTCTGGAAGGTCACCGGACGCGTCGTCGCGGACGCCTGGTGGTCGGCTCGGCGGGAGCTCCGGCCGAAGCAGGAGTCCCTGCAGTTCGTCGCGCGCACCCTGCTCGGCGACTCGAAGCTCGACGTCGACCGTCGGAACATCGACCGGGAGTGGGCCGCCGACCGCGAACGGGTGATGGAGTACTGCGAGCACGACGCGGACCTGGCCCTGCGGATCGTCCAGCGGCTGCGCACGCTCGAGAAGGCGGCCGACCTCGCGACGGTCGCGCGACTTCCCCTCGAAGAGGGGCTGAACGGGCGCACCTCGCTGTTCATCGACGCGATGCTGATCCCCCGGGCGGACGCGAGCGGCGTCGGCGTTCCTCCCAACCACTTCGCCGGGCGCGAGGCCCCGATCGAGGGGGGCTATGTGCACGCGATCCGGCCCGGCATCTACCGGTGGGTGGTCGTCCTCGACTTCAAGTCGATGTATCCATCGATCATCATCGCCCGCAATCTGTGCTTCACCACGCTCTCGCCCGACGGGACGACGGTCGCTCCCTCCGGCGCCCGCTTCCTCGCCCCCGAGGTCCGCCGGGGGCTCATCCCGGCGATCCTCGCCGACCTGCTCGCGGATCGGGCCCGGTTCCGGGACGAGGCGCGGAGCGCCGACTCGCCGGAGCTGCGGACCTACTACGACGGTCTCCAGAACGCGGTCAAGGTGCTGATGAACTCGTTCTACGGCGTGCTGGCCTCGAGCTTCTACCGCTTCACGAACAAGGAGATCGGCGCCGCGATCACGGCGTTCGCCCGGGAGGCGATCACGTCGATCATCAAGGAGCTCGAGGCCGATGGCAACGAGGTCGTCTACTCGGACACGGACTCGGTGTTCGTGCGCTCGCCGGAGCCGACCCTGGAGGGTGCCCGCGCGTTCGGGGAGCGGATCGCGAAGCGGTTCACCCACGAGGGCGTGACCTTCGAGTTCCAGTCGGTCTACGAGGCGTTCTTCTCGCACGGCGCGAAGAAGCGGTACGTCGGCCGGACGGCGTGGCCGCAGGAGGAACTGGTCGTCCGCGGCTACGAGACGCGCCGGACCGACGCCTTCGACTACCAGCAGGACGCCCTCCTCGAGGTCTTCGAGCTCGTCCTGAAGGGCGACACGGAGGGGGCCGTACGTCGCGCCCGCGAGCTGGTCCAGGCGGTCCGGGCCCGACAGGTCGAGCCGGCCCGGCTCGTGATCGCCCGCACGGTCCGCGCCGAGGGCGAGTACAACGAGTCGACCCGGGACGCCCTCCCGTTCCTCCGGGTGTACCGCAAGCTCCGCGAGGAGGGGTACGACGTGATCCCGGGCATGAAGGTCGCCTGGATCGTCACCGACTCGCGGAAGTCGCCTCAGCAGATCGAGCCGTGGGTCGAGGAGCGGCCGTTCACCGCCGAGCCGGATTGGGAGTACTACGCGGACCGGCTGGCGCAGACCCTCGCCCGCGTGACCGAAGTGTTCGATTGGGACGCGGCGGCCCTGCTGCGGGGCAGTCACCAGCAGCGCCTCGGCGGAGCCCCCGACGCGGAGGGCGTCCGCGAGAACGGCTCACCGGCCACGCTGGACACCCCGGTCGCCGACCTCGGCAAGCCCGCGAAGCGTCGCACGCGCTCCTCGAAGCTCGGGGACTTCCAGTAGCGGCCGCTAGGCGGCGCCCTCGGGCGACGGGCCGGCCTTCTGAGTCTCGCCGCGGAGCGCGAGGACCGCTCCGACCACCGCGATGGGGATCCCGGCCACGCCGAGCCAGGGGAGCGCCAGCCCGAGGACCGTCGACGAAAGGACGAGCGTGAAGACGGGGATGCCGGTCATCAGCATCGGCGGCACGATGAGGCCGGCCCATTCGATCGCGAGGAAGTACAGCGCCGGGGCGACGAAGAAGCTCGTGAGGCCGCAGAGGCCGAGCAGGAGGAGTGATCGGGGCGCCACCGTGCCGAGGCCGGCGATCCCGCCCGGAACGGCCGGGGCGAGCGCGAGGCAGACGAGCCCGGCGGCGAGCATCGATTGGCCGACCACGGCCGGCGACGCGATCTCCCGATTCGCCCGCGCGGTCAGGAGGAAGTAGAACGCGACGGTCAGCGGCACGGCCGGCACGACCAACCAGCCCCACGCCGAGAGCCCGGAGAGCCCGTGGCCCGCCGCGATCGTGAGACCGCCGCCGACGACGCTCAGCAGCAGCCCGGCCGCAAAGAGGGCCGTCTGGACGTGCTCCCGACCGATGCCGAGCAGGTACGCCACGATGATCGGGGTCACGACGACGTCGCCGATCAGCGACAGGAGCGCGGAGTCCACGGGTCCGGCGAGATACGTCGCCGCCAGCACCGAGACCTGCATGCCCGCGAGCAGCGCGGTCCGAAGGTAGGAGGCGGGACTCCGCCAGAGCGCGGTCCAGGCGGAGCCATGGCCGCGGACGAACGCGAAGGCGGAGTAGGCGAGCCCGCCGAACAGGAACGGGAAGGCGAGCGTCGCCGACGGCGCGGTCGACGGCGCCACCCAGAGGACGAACAGGTAGTACGTCGCCCAGAGCAGCGCCGCCAGGAGCGCGAGCGCGATCGCGCCCGCGAACGGGCTCCGTGAGGTCGCCACCAGGCCCGGGCAGCGGCCGGCCTCGATAATGCTTCGGAGACGTCGCGAGGCTCAGGCGTAGCCTTCGAATTCGACGGAGTGCAGGGGAAGGGAGACTCCCCGCCCCGGCTCGACATGACCGATCTCCACCGCATCGGAGGACCCCGAACGAGCGAGGGCCCTCCGCACCGGCGCCACCGCCCCTCGGGAGGCCACCACCGCGAACCCGACGCCCATGTTGAACGACTCGAACATCTCGCGCTCGGAGAGCGGTCCCAGCGACTGGATCCAGGTGAAGAGCGACGGGCTCGGCGGCCACCGGTCGAGGGTGACCCGAAGCCTGGGGGCGATCCGCGAAAAGTTGCGGACCCCGCCTCCCGAGAGGTGGGCCAGCCCGTGGACGCCGGGGAGGCCCGCGACCGCGTCGGCGGCTCGAGCGTAGATCCGGGTCGGCGTGAGGAGCTCCTCTCCGACCGGCCGTCGTCCGCCCGGCCGGGGCCGAGTCAGATCGACCCCGTTCTCCCGCAGGAGACGGCGGACGAGCGTGAACCCGTTCGCGTGCACCCCGGAGGAAGGCAGTCCGAGGACGACATCGCCGGCGCGGAGACCGGATCCGGTCACCGGTCGGCGGCCGTTCGGAAAGAAGCCTAGCGCGGTTCCGCCGAGATCGAGGTCGCGGACGAGATCGGGTACCACGGCGGTCTCGCCGCCGAGCAAGGCGGCGTCGGCGGCCCGGAGGCCCCGGGCGAGCCCGCGGCCGATCGCCCGGAACCGCTCGGTGTCGGGGGCGGCGCAGAGGATTGTGTCGACGAGACCGGCCGCTCGGGCCCCCACGGCGGCCAGGTCGTTCACGTTGACGCCCACGATGTCCTCGCCGACCTCCTCCCACCGGTCGAGCGCCTCGGCCAGGAGCACCTTCGTGCCGACGGTGTCGGTCGTGAGCGCGATCGTCTCCCGGCCGATGCGCAGCAGCCCCGCGTAGCCTCCAGGCAGATCGATCGGACGCCCGTGCCCCGCACGAGGCCGGGTCCGGACCTCGTCGAGGAGCGCCCGCAGGGCGGCGGCGACCGCCCCCCGGTCGAAGCCGCCGGGCTCGTAGGTTCGGCGGGCCGTGGAGCTCATCCCCTTCGGAGTGGGCGAGGGCGAGCGGGGGAAATAGCCTCTGCCCGGCGGAGCGTATCCGCTATACGAGCCCGGCGGTCCGAGGAGGCAATGCCCCCGCGGCGCGCCGCCCCTCCGGAGCGCAAGGAGGCGCCGGCGTGGATTCTTGCGGGGCGCGCGTTCGTCCGCGGTCGGCTCCAGCCGGTGGAGATCGCCATCACCGAGGACGGGCGGATCCAGTCGATCGGACGAGTGCGGACCGGCGCGCCCCGTCACGACGTCGGGGAGTCCGTGATCCTGCCGGCCGCGACCGACCTGCACGTGCACTTCCGCGAGCCCGGACCGGACCTGCGCACCGAGAACCTCGCCACGGGCACCGTCCAAGCCGCGCTCGGCGGGGTCACGCTCGTGGGCGAGATGCCCAACACGGAACCGCCGGTCACCGATGTCGAGCGCCTGGCGGAGAAGGCCGGTCGGGTCCGGGGTCGAGCGGCCGTCGACGTGCTGCTCTACGCGAGCCCGGCGGAACCCCGGGCCCTCGCCGGGCTCGCCGAGAGGGCCGGTGCCTTCAAGCTGTATCTGAGCCCGACCACCGGGATCGCGGAGACGCCCCACCGCTCCGAGGTCGGTCCGATCCTGAACCGGCTAGCCGGGCTCGGCCTGCCCGTGGCCGTGCATGCGGAGGACCCGGAGCGGTTCGCCGCGTCGGACCGGCCGCGCGACCCGGTCCGCTGGAACGCCGACCGCCCGCCGGCGGCGGAGGCGTCGGCGATCGAGAGCCTCCTTCCTCCCCCTGCCGGCCTCCGCCTCCACGTGGCCCACGTGACGACCGCCGCGGGAGCGGATCGACTTCGCGCGGCCGGGGTCTCGTTCGAGGCTACGCCGCATCACCTGCTGCTCTCGGACCGGTCCGGCGACTCCGCCCGGTTCAAGGTCAACCCACCGCTCCGGTCGGAGGCCGATCGACGGGCGCTCTGGCAGCGGTTCGTCGAGGGTCACGTGCCGATGCTCGCGAGCGACCACGCTCCGCACTCGGCCGCCGCGAAGGAGCTCGACTTCGCCCTCGCCCCGAGCGGTATGCCGGGAGTCGAGACGATGCTGCCGCTCCTCCTGGCGTTCGTCCGGGCGGGAGACCTTCCGTTGGCGACGTTGGTCTCCGCCGCCTGCGACCGGCCCGCGCGATGGCTGGGTCAGCCGCTGGGACGTCTGGCCCCGGGGCATCGGGCGAACTTCCTCGTCGTGGACTTCCGGGAACGCACGGCGCTCGCGGGCCGGCACCTGCAGGCCCCCTGCGGCTGGACCGCCTTCGAAGGATGGGAGGCGATCTTTCCCCGCGCGCACTACCGGGACGGACTCGCGATCGTGGAGCACGGCGAGTTCGTGGGCCCGACCGCAGGCGAGGTCGTCCGGCCCGAGTACGCCCGGCGACCCTCGGGAATCGAGCGCGTGCCGGGCGTGCGCCCGGGGGAGACTACGGCGACGGCGGATCGGGCGCGTTCGGCTCGTCGGCCGGCGGCGGACCCTTCAGCCAGGACGGAGTGAGGACGCCCGCGACCACCAGCGCGAGATAGGCGACCGCCGCCGCGACGAGCACGATGATCGCGACGTCGAAATACCCGAACTCTCCCGCCAGGGTGGACCAGTGGTCCCCCAGCTCGTAGCCGGCGTAGATGAGCCCGAGCGCGAACGGCGTCGAGCCGAGGAGCGTGTACAGGCCGAACTTCGCCGGATTCATCCGGGCGGTGCCGGCCGGATAGCTCACGTAGCTCCGCACGACCGGGAGACACCGGGCGACGGCGACCGTGATCTCGCCGCGGCGCGCGAAGAACCGGTCCATCCGATCGAGCTGCCGCGGCTCGAGGCGGAGGTGGCCGACCCCCAGGCCCAGGATCCGGTCCCGGCCCCATCGACCGACCGCGTAGGCGATGTACGCGCCGAGCAGCCCTCCGACGAGCGCGACCAAGACCGTCGGGACGAGCGGGTAGACGCCCTCGGCGACCAGGAATCCGGCGAACGGCAGGATCACCTCGCTCGGGAGCGGAGGGATGCCGAAGCTCTCGACGGTCATCAGGGCGAAGAGACCGGGGAGCCCGATCGTGGACATCACGAACGTGACGAGCCCGATCAGCTCCGCGGTCAGCGAGAACGACATCGTAGAGGACGTCGGCACGTCGGGCGGCCGTGCGCCCCCGTCAGGACCCGGTCGCCGAACCGAAGACGAGGCGGAACGGGACGTCGAGCCGCGCGTTCGTGCGCGCCGGGATCCCCTCGAAGTCGAGCGGGGTCTGGCAGCCGCCGCAGGAGACGGACGGGCGGCGCCGGCCGAGGGCGATCGAGAGCTCGATGCCGATCTCGATCTCCGTGGGGCGCTCCCGGGCGGTCGCGACGGCCCGGTGGAGCTCGTCCAGGAGATGGTCCTCGGCGGGGGCGGCCGTCATCGTACCCAAGAGGTCGGGCGGGGCTCTTAAGGAGCGCCGTCCGCGCGGCGTCTATTCCTCGTCCTCGGGAGGCGGCGTCGAGTTGCTGCCGCTCCCCTTCTTCGGGGCCCGCTTCAGGATCTCGCCCGAGATCTTGTCGAGCTCGGCCATCAAGGAATCGATGTCGGGCTCTCCCTCCCCGGCCGCGGCGCCCGCGCCGGCGCCCGCTGCGGCTCCCGCACCCGCCCCGGCGGCCACCGTGGGAACGCTCACCGCGGGGGGAGCGTGCCCCACGTCCTCCGCCGTCTCCAGATACGCGGGCGATGCGGCGGCGGGGGCCGCGGAGGGCGGACCAGTGGGGGGGTTCGCGCCGGGGGGCGGCGAGGTGCCCCCGCTCCAGGGCGTCATCGACGACCCCGAGGTCGGGGGTCGCCGGCGGCGCATCACGACGAGGAGCGCGACCAGCGCCACGACGACGAGCGCCACCACGAGGGCGACGATCCACCAGGGGAACGGCGTGGTGCTCGAGGGACAGGTGCCGTACGTGCAGTTCGACTGGGCCGGGATCGCGCCGGTGTTCGGCGAGAGCGCCGCCGCGACCAGGATCGCGAGCATCGCGGTCCCGAGCGCGGCCGGAACGATGCGACGGGACCAGCCGGTGCTCATGGGAGTGAAGAACCGTGCTCTTCGGTTTCCCATGAGGGTGGGTCCGCTATAAACCTGACGTGGCCGGTTCCGAGGTTATACGGCCGCGACTCGGCCGGCGGCCCGAGGCGCCGGTCGCCGCCGTTCGGGAGTACGATTTTACCGAAGGTGGCGGTGCCCGCTACCGTGGGGTTCCCGTACTCCATCGCTTTCCTGGTCGTGCTGCTCGCCTACCTGGGCTACTCGGCCTGGGCCCGGCTCGACGCCCGGTACCCGATCGCCGCGGCCCTCGCCCTCCTGGTCGTGACGGCCGTGGTCGACGCGGCGGGCGACGTCTCCGCCGCGAACCTGCTCGCGGAGTACGTCTTCTTCCTGCTCGCGGGCGGCGTGGTGCTGTTGCTCATCGACCACGTCCGGGAGGCTCGGAAGGCGGAGCCGGGCTCACTCCAGCCGGTGGCGGCGGAGGCCGAGACGGCCCAGCCGACGGACGAACGGCAGGGGTCGGCCGACCAGGCGCTCCATGGTGTCGAGGAGCATCGCGTCGCCGACGTCCACGCTGCGGGTCACGAGCACGAGGAGTACGAAGAGGCCGGCGACGGCGAGCCCGATGGGCGGGAGGGACCAGAGGGGCACGGTGGGGTGGAGGATGCCGAGGACCAGCCCGACGGGGACGCCGGTGAGCAGCAGCGGTAGGACGAAGTGCTGTCGGAACGGATGGATGTGGTCCATCCAGGCGATCTCGACCAGCGACAGGACCGAGTACGACGCGTTGGCCGTGCCCCACGCGATCGCGGCCCCGACCCAGCCGTAGGTCGGCACCAGCAGGAACGCGATCCCGACATCGAGGAGGCCGGCGACGATCGCGTTGTACGCGAGGAGCCGCGTCCGTCCGTACGCGACCTGCACGGTCGGGGCCGGCCCCAGGAGCGTGGTGAGGAACGCGCCCACGACCGCGAGGTCGAGCGGCAGCGTGACCAGCGTGTACTTCGAGCCGTAGACGAAGCCGAGCGACTCGGACGGCAGGAAGAAGAAGAGGAGGAAGAGGGGCATCGAGAAGACGATCATCCACTTCGTCACCGTGGTGAAGGTGAGTTCGATCGAGCCGGTGTCGTTGCGCCGCAGGAACTTCGCGGCGACGGGGAGGAAGATGTACGACGCCGCGCTGACGCCCACCTGCAGGAGCCGGGCGAGCGTGAGCGAGGCGCTGTAGGTCCCGACCTCGCTCGAGTGGTAGATCCCGAGGATCAGCGTGTCGCCGGAGCCGGTGAGCGTGCTCATCACCGAGACGACGAACAGCGGTACGGCGAACCAGAGGTACGGCCGCACCGCGCCGGCGTCCGTCGGCCCCGGCGGCAGCCGCTTCGGGAGCCGGACCGCGAGGTAGGCGAGCAGCAGCACGACCGTGGCGACCTGCGCCACGGCGTACGTGGCGAGCGCGTCGAGGTAGTTGAGCGTGTGCGCGGGCAGCGCGAGCACGACGCCGAGGGCGGCGACGTAGAGCAACGGGTTCACGATGTTGAGGAAGAGCGCGTTCGGGGCGACATCCTCGTAGCCCTGGAAGATGGCGGCGATCAGCGTGCCGACGACGGAGGTCGCGACCGCGATCGAGAAGAACTGGATCGCGAGCGCGAGGGTCCCCGCGCCGAGCGAGGCCGACGCGAGCGCGTGGCCGATCGGCACGGCGAGCAGGAACAGGAGGACCGAGCCGGCGACGCCGGCGACGCCTCCCAGGATCAGGGTGATCCGGACCATCGCCCGCCGCGCGGGGTCCGCGCCGTGGAACGGCAGGCTGCGCGCGATCGCGCTCGGCAGTCCCAGCGTGCCGACCGCGGCGACGACGCCGGAGAGCGTGAGCGCGAGGGAGTAGGCGCTGTACTCGTCGGTGGTGATGTTCCGGACGACGAGGACGCGGGCGACGAAGTTGATCACGACGTAGAGGAGCGAGGCGATCAGCAGGAACATCGTCCCCTGCGTGACGCTGGAGAGGCCCTCCCGGACGCCCTCCCCCTGGCTGGTCACCGTGGGTCGCCCGGCGGTAGGCTGCCGCAGGACGGTAAATACGTAGCGTTGGGCGGGCAGGTGGCTAATAGGAGGATACGGCTCCCGCGGGCGTGAGCGTTCCCGGCCCGATCGGGGCCGTGTGGGCCATCGAGCTCGTCGCGGCCGCCGCGGCGTCGGCGTGGACGGGCGAGGCGCTGCGGGGCGTCGCCGCGCGGTGGGTCCCGGGCTGGCGCGCGCTCGAGCCGATCGAACGCCTCCTTCTCGACTTCTATCTCGGCGGCGCCCTGATCTACCTCTTCGCGGCGCTCCCGCTCGGCCTGTTCGGCGTGCCGCTCTTGGTCGTCGTGCCCGTCGCGGCGACCGTCGTCCTCGCGCTGCGCGTGGTCCGGCTCGGGCCCACGCGCGCCGGTACGGCGCTGCGCGAGACCGGGGCGCGACTCGCCCGGCCGGCTCCGCTTCTCGCCCTTCTCGCGACGATCGTCCTCTTCGCCGTCGAGCTCGCCGTGGCGCTCCCGGTCGCGACCGGCAATACCTACGACTCGAGTCTCCTCACGCTCTACACGGCGCAGCTGCTGCGCCGGGGCTCGATCTCGCTCACCTTCCTACCGTACGCTCCGGTGTCGATCCTCTACCCCCAGGGCGTCACCGCCTGGCTCGGCGGGGCGCAGGCGATCTTCTCGCTGCCGGCGGCCCGGACCAGCCTCCTCGTCACCCCGCTGTTCCTCGGGATCGCGCCGCTCGGCGGTTGGGTTGTCGGGCGCCGGTGGTTCGGCACGGACCGGGCCGCCGTCGCGCTCGCCCTGGCCTTCGCGTTCCTCGGACCGGCGACCCGGTCGCAGGTCGGGGGCAGCAACGATTTCGTCTTCGCGTTCCCGCTCGGGCTGCTGCTCCTCGGCGAGGCGGTCGGCTGGGTTCGGGACCGCCCCCTCGCGCTCGGCGATGCCGCCGCCTTCGGGATCCTGCTCGGGTACTCCGCCGCGATCAACCCGGTCGGTGCCGAGTGGATCGCGCTCGCGCTCCCAATCGCCGGCCTCCTCGCGCGGCCGAGGTTCTCGGGCGCCGTACTCAGCTGGTTCGCCCGCTGGGCGCTCGCAATCGCGCTCGCCCTCGTCCCGATCGCGCCCACGCTGTACGTGCTCGCGGAGGGCTGGGCCAGCCCCGGGTTCGTCTCGGGGGCGGGCAGCGCTCCCGCCGGGCTCCGGCCGGGGATCTCGCCGTCCCAGTTCCTCGGCAGCATCGATCCGTACCTGTTCCGTCCGACCGACACGGAGCTCTCCCCGATCCCGCTCGTCCGTCTCGAGCTCGCGATCCTGTTCACCGTGGGTCTCGCCCTCTTCCTCTGGGTAGGCCGGTCCGGCGCCCTGGGACGGTACCTCGAGACGGCCCGGCTGCTGCTCGTGGCCGGGGTCGCGTCGATCCTGGTGCTGCTGGCCGTGCTGGTCGCCTCCGGCGCGGGCTTCGGCCCCGCCGAGCGGTTCGCCGCCCTCTCGAGCGGCGCGGAGCTCTCGCTCTGGATCTTCACGCTCTACGGGATCCTCGCCGCGCTCCCGCTCGTGCTCGTGGCCGAGATGCTCGCCCGACCGC
>JASHYV010000005.1 GCA_030064695.1 Thermoplasmata archaeon | reverse complement strand
CGGCTTCGATCTTGCGAAGACCCGGGGGGTCATCGAGGACCGGTTCAAGCGGCGCGGCGGGGAAGCCCTCGAGAAGAACCTCAAGGCCCTCGAGATCGGGCGCAAGGCGGCGCTCGAGACCCCGGGCGTCGCGAACCGCTACGCGGTCCTCGACGGCGAGGCCCATGACCTGGTGCTCACCACGGGGAACCAGGCGGTCGCGCTGGGATTCGTCGTGGGCGGGGGGCGCTTCTTCGCCGGCTATCCGATCACGCCGGCGACGGAGGTTATGGAGTACCTCCAGCGGTACCTGCCGGCCTACGGCGGCGTCGTCCGTCAGGCGGAGGACGAGCTCGCGGCGGTGAACATGATCATCGGTGCCTCGTACACCGGGGCGCGCGTGATGACGTCGACGAGCGGGCCGGGACTCTCCCTCATGACCGAGGGCATCGGCCACGCCGGGACCGCCGAGATCCCGATCGTGGTCGCGGACTGCCAGCGCGTGGGCCCGAGCACCGGCCAGCCGACCCGGCACGAGCAGTCGGACCTCTCGCACCTCGTGAACCTCGGCCACGGGGAGTACCCGCGGTTCGTGATCGCCCCGGCGACCCCGGAGGACTGCTTCACGATGACCGTGGACGCGCTCAACCTCGCCGAGAAGTGGCGCGTCCCGGTGATCCTGCTCCTCGACCAGGCGCTCTGCCAGAACACCGCGACCAGCGCCCGGTTCGACCTCGGCGCCGTCCGGGTGCAACGGGGGGCCCGTCTCGGACCGGCGGACGTCGGGGCGATGACGGAGTACAAGGCCTACCGATTCACGGACGACGGGATCAGCCCGTACGCCCCGCCCGGGACGCCCGGGGTCTGGGCGGAGATCACCGGCAACGAGCACGACGAGTGGGGCCACGTGTCGGTGAACATGGTCAACCGGGTGCGGATGATGAAGAAGCGGATGGAGAAGATGGTCCGCGCCCGCGACGACCTGCCGCCGCCCCGGCTCTTCGGAGCGCCGACCGCGTCCATCGGCCTCATCGGCTACGGCTCGACCTCGGGCCCGATCCGCGAGACTCAGTCGATCCTGGCCGCCCGCGGCGTGGCGACGCGCTACTTCCAGGCCCGGACGATCTATCCGGTGCCCGTGCCCGAGCTCGACGAGTTCCTGAAGGGCGTGGACGTCGCGTACGTGGTCGAGCACAACTACACCGGCCAGTTCGCCCGGCTCGTGCGGGAGCATCTCCCCTGGCACCACGCCAAGCTGCGCTCGATCCTGAAGTACGACGGCGCGTCGTTCCGGACCCCGCAGATCATCGCCGAGATCAAGGAGGTCGCGTAGATGGTGCAGTCCGCGAAGCCGGTCCCCCCGATCTGGTGCCCGGGCTGCGGGGACTTCGGCACGCTCGCCGCCGTCAAGAAGGCGGCGCAGAACTTGAAGATCCCGAACCACGAGCTCGTGCTCGTCGGCGGCATCGGCTGCTCGGGCTCGATCCACAATTTCCTCGAGGTGAACGGCCTCCACGCGCTGCACGGGCGGCTGCTGGCCCAGGCGGTGGGCGTGAAGCTCGCGAACCCGTCCTTGACCGTGGTCGCCGCCGGCGGCGACGGCGACGGGTATGCGATCGGGATGGGGCACTTCATGCACGCGTTCAAGAAGAACGCCTCGATCCTCTACCTCGTGATGAACAACGAGACGTACGGGCTGACGAAGGGCCAGCCGTCGCCGACGAGCCAGCTCGGCTTCGAGGGGAACGTCGAGCCCCCGTTCGACTCGGTCCTGACCGCCCTCTCGATCCCGGCCTCGAACTTCATCGCGCGGACGTTCTCGGGCGACCCCAAGACGATGACCGCGGTGCTCCAGGAGGCGCTGCAATTCAACCGCGAGAACCGGGGCTACGCCTTCGTCGAGGACCTCTCCCCCTGCGTGACCTACAACGACACGTACAAGCTCTGGCGGGAGAAGATCCTCGACGTGGCCACGCTGCCCGGCTACGACCCGACCGACCGGAAGGCGATGTTCAAGCTCTGCCTCGAGACGATGGAGTCCGGACGGATCCCGGTCGGGGTCATGCACCGGCCGAAGACCGACGCGAAGGAAGGGCTCGAGCTGCGGCTGCTCCCGGATCTGACCGGTCCGACCTCGACGGAGATCGAGCTCGCGCCGAACCTCCCGGCCTACCAGAAGCTGCTCGCCGGGGCGGCCTAGGCGGGGGCTGCCTCGCCCGGGCGACCCTCGGGCGCGACCGATGCTCCGGATCGGCGTCGACGATACGGACAGCCCCCGCGGCGGGTGCACGACGTACGTGCTCACGGAGCTCGTCGGCCTCGCCCGGGCCCTGGGCCTCGACCTCGTGGGAGAGCCGCGGCTGGTGCGCCTGAACCCGAACGTGCCCTGGAAGACCCGCGGCAACGCGGCGCTCGGCGCCACGCTGGGCGTGGGCGTCGGGGCCCGCCGGCTCTGGGGCTCGGTCGGCGGCCGCCCGATCTGGTCGTTCGCTCGAGGTCGGGTGGCACCACCGTCGCGGCGGAGCGCATTCGAAGCGGCCGCCTGGGACCGGGTCCGGGAGCTGGCCCGGACCTCCGACCCGGACACGGACCCGGCGGTGGTCTTTGCCGACCGGCCGCTGCCGGCCCGGCTCTACTGGAACGCGGTGCAGGAGGTCGTGGAGGTCGGCACCGTCCGGGACGCGCTCGCGGACGCGCGAGCCCGTTGGGAGACGCTGGGCTCCGATCGGGGGCTCGTCGGCGCGGCCGCCGCGGTCGCGTGGCCGGGGGCCCATCCCACCTGGGAGCTTCTCGCCTATCGCTCGGCGTCCCGCTGGGGCACCCCGCGCGAGGTGGATCCGACGAGCGTGCGACGCGCCCAGCGGTCGCATCCCGAGCTGTTCCTCTGCGAGGACCCTCGGACCCGTCGGGTCCTGGTCGTGCCGCACACGGCGTGCCCGATCCTCTACGGGCTCCGGGCCACCTCGCCGTACGCGGCGAGAGCCGCCCGACTCCAGGTGCGCTCCGAACCGGTGGACCGGTGGCTGCTGTTCCGGACCAACCAGGGCTCCGGCGACCATCTGCGTCCGCGCCGGCTCCGCGAGATGGGCCCGTACCGATCGGCGGTGGTGTCGGTCGAGGTTCAGGGGCTCCCGGAGCTCTTCACCGGAGGTCACGTGCGGGTGCCGATCTCGGACTCGGACGGCACCGTCGCCCAATGCATCGCGTTCGAACCCACCAAGGTGCTGCCCCGGGTCCTCGGGGCGCTCCGCCCCGGCGACCGGGTCCGGGTCTGGGGCAGCCGGCAGGAAGACCCCACGTTCCGGCTCGAGGGGATCCGCGTCGTTCGGCTGGCCGCCGGCCCGAGCCGCGCCCAGGCGCCCCACGCTGAAGCCGAGCAGGAAGCAGGAGTCGAACGGCTCCGCGCGGTCGCCGCGGTAGCACTCGTAGGCGGTCCCGGGGGTCCCCGTGAGCTGGGCCGCGATCCGGTCCACGTAGCGGAAGCCGAGCTCGGTCTCGCCGACCGCGAGGGCGGCGTCGGCGGCCCA
>JASHYV010000004.1 GCA_030064695.1 Thermoplasmata archaeon | reverse complement strand
GGAGGCGCCCGCTCGCCGGCGCGTCCGCGGGCGTCCGTGCAGGTGTAATCTAGCGGTAGGATGTCAGCCCTCCAAGCTGACCACCCGGGTTCGAAACGGCGGACCTCCGCGGGTCCGTCGCGAGGCTCCCGGCACCTGCATCTCCCGCCCGCGGGCCCGGGAGCGAGGGTTTATTCGCGGCCGTCCCGCTCCGCCGCGCGCGCTGAGGTAGCCTAGCCCGGTAAGGCGCCAGCCTTGAAAGCTGGTGGCGATCTCGCCACGGGAGTTCGAATCTCCCCCTCAGCGTTTCGCCCTCCCGGCCTCGGGATTATATCCCGTCCGCCGCTCCGCCGGCCACCGATGTCCGACGCGGTCGCGTCGACCCCGCTGCTGGAGCAGTACGCGGGCGTGAAGGCGCAGTACCCGGGCCACCTCGTCCTGTTCCGCGTCGGGGACTTCTTCGAGACGTTCGGCGACGACGCGAAGCTCCTGAGCCGGGAGCTCGACGTCGTCCTCACCGCCCGCGCCCCGGACCGCGACGGCGCCCGGACGCCGATGGCCGGCGTGCCGCACCACGCGGTCGAGACCTACCTGGGCCGGCTCGTGAAGAAGGGGTACAAGGTCGCGCTGTGCGACCAGGTGGAGGACGCGCGGCTCGCGAAGGGGCTCGTGCGCCGCGAGGTCACCCGGGTCGTCTCCCCGGGCACCGTCCTCGAGGAAGGGATCCTCGGCGGCCCCGAGCACAGCTTCCTCGCCTGCGCGGTCACCGGGACCGACGGCCGCGGGGCCGTCTCCTGCGTCGACGTGACGACCGGGGAGTGGTACCGCGCCACCGCGGACGTTCCTGGCCTCGACGGGCTGCTCACTGCGCTCGCTCCCTTCCGGCCCCGCGAGATCCTGTGGTCGGTGCCCGCGGGCGCCGGGGAAGCGACGCTCCTCGGCGCGCTCCGCCGAGAGTTCCCGGGCGCGCGGCTCGAGCCCGCGCCCCCCGCCGTCGACGACGGCGAGCTTCCCGCAGACTTTCCTCCCGCCGAACCCGGGCGGCCGCACCAGGCGGAAGCGGACCGGAGGTTGCTCCACTACCTGCGCACGGCGCAGCCTCGCCTCGTGCCGTTCCTCCGACCGGAGGCCGGCGGCCATGAGCCCCGACGGCTGACCCTGGACCCGAAGACGCTCCGACACCTCGAGATCGTGCGCCCGATGAATCCGGACGACCCGAGCGGACCCACCCTCCTCTCGGCGGTGGACGCCACGGGTACCGCCATGGGCCGGCGGACGCTCGCCCTGTGGCTCACGAACCCGCTGGCGGACCCGTCGGCGATCCTCGAACGGCAGGAGGCTGTGGAGGCGCTCCGCCTGCAGGGGGCGGCGCTCGATGAGCTCCGGAGCGAGCTGCGGGGCCTCCCCGATCTGGCGCGCATGGCGACCCGCATCGCCGGACGACGGACCCGGCCCACCGAGGTGGGCGCGTGGCGGGAGGGGCTCGATCGGGCCGCCGGGGTGGCGCAGCGGCTCCCGCCCCCGTCGGGGTCACTTCGGCTCGAGCGGCTCCGAGAGTCGAGCCGACCGCCGGAACCTCTGGTCGAGCTGCTGCGCGCGGCCCTCCCGGAAGCGGTGCCAGCGTCGGCGGAGGAGGGACCGCTCTTCCGGACCGGCTACCGCCCGGAGATCGACGCCTGGCGGGACCGGGAACGCGCCGCGATCGCCGCGCTCGCCGAACTGGAGCGCGTCGAGCAGGAGCGGACCGGCATCAAGACGCTCAAGATCGGCTACAACCAGGTGTTCGGCTACTACCTCGAGGTCACTCGCCCGCACCTGGCCCGCGTGCCGCCGGAGTATCGACGGCGCCAGACGGTCGCCCAGGCGGAGCGGTTCACCTCGGAGCGGCTCGACGAGCTCGAGCGCGAGATGCGCGTCGCCACCGAAGGGGCCCGGAGCGCCGAAGCGGAGCAGTGGGAGCGGTTGCTCTCCGAGATCGACCGCTGGGTGCCGTCCGTGCATCGGCTCTCGGCCGCGCTCGGAGAGCTCGACGTCCTCGCGGGATTCGCCCACGTCGCCCAGACCCGGGCGGTCGTCCGGCCGATCGTCGACGAGTCGGGCGAGCTCCAGATCCGGGAGGGCCGCCATCCCGCGCTCGAGGCCAGCCTGGGCGCCCGCTTCGTGCCGAACGACGTCGAGCTCGACCCGAAGGAGCGCCGGCTCCTGGTGCTCACGGGCCCCAACATGTCCGGCAAGTCGACGTACATGCGACAGATCGGCCTCCTGGTCGTGCTCGCCCAGTGCGGCGCCTGGGTGCCGGCCCGCTACGCCCGGGTCGGCCTCGTCACGCAGTTGTTCACGCGCATGGGATTCACCGACGAGATCGGGCGCGGCAAGTCGAGCTTCATGGTCGAGATGACGGAGGTCGCGGAGATCCTCGCGGCGGCTGACGACCGTTCGCTCGTCCTGCTCGACGAAGTGGGCCGGGGCACGAGCACCTTCGACGGGCTCGCGATCGCCTGGGCGACGCTCCGCCACCTCCATGACGTCACGCGTTCGCGCACGGTCCTCGCGACCCACTACCACCAGCTCACGGAGCTGATCGCCGCGCTCCCGGCGGCGCGGAACGCGCATCTCGCGGTCGCCGAGACGGCCGATGGGATCGTGTTCCTCCATCGGCTCGTGCCCGGGAGCACCGACCGCAGCTACGGGGTGCACGTCGCGCGGCTCGCCGGGGTCCCCGAGGACGTCCTCGCCGAGGCGGACCGGCTCCTCCGCCGGCTCGAGGCGGGCGGCGTCCCGCTGCCCTCCCGCGGACGCGCCAGGTCCCGCGGCACGGGCTACACCCAGGCGGTGCTCGTGCCCACGTCCGACCCGGCTTCCGACGAGATCCGATCGACGCTCGCGCGCACCGACCCCGACCGGCTCACGCCGGAGGAGGCGCTCCGAACCCTCCGGTCGCTCCGCGAGCGCGCGCTCGATCGCTCCTCCGATCCGGATCCGTCCCCGTGAGCGCCCCCTCGCCGCGCCGGTCGCCGATCCGGCCGCTCGCCCGGGAGGTCGTCGAGCAGATCGCCGCCGGGGAGGTCGTCGAGCGCCCGGCCTCCGTGGTCAAGGAGCTCGTCGAGAACGCGCTCGACGCGGGCGCGACGCGCATCGAGGTGACGCTGACCCGCGGCGGACTGGACGCGATCCGGGTCGACGACGACGGGATCGGCATCCCGGCGTCGGAGCTCGCCTGG
The DNA here is from genome assembly GCA_030064695.1 of Thermoplasmata archaeon. The sequence continues at coordinate 2,823 of JASHYV010000004.1, read as the reverse complement.
GCCGTCGCGCCCCATGCGACCAGCAAGATCCCGCCCGAGGGGCCGATCGACCGGATCGAGACGCTCGGGTTTCGCGGGGAGGCGCTCTCCGCGATCGCCACGGTCGCCCGGCTCTCGCTCCTCTCGCGTCCCCCGGACGCGGAGGCGGCCGCCGCCCTCGAGGTGCGGGACGGGGCGAACGGCCCGATCCGGCCGGGGGCCCGGGCCCCGGGCACCACGGTCGAGGTGCTCGATCTGTTCGGGCGGACGCCGGCGCGGCGCAAGTTCCTGAAGAGCGCGGCGACCGAGCAGGTCGAGGTGCTGCGGACCCTGGAGCGGCTCTACCTCGCCCGGCCGGACGTGGCGCTCCGACTGCGCGGGGCGGACGAGGAGCTCGCCGAGTGGCCGGCCGCGACCGGTCTCACGGAGGCGGCAGCCCGGGTCCTCGGGCCCGAGATGCTGCGGGACTCCTTCGCCGTCGCGGGCGAGCTGCCCCAGGGCGTCGTGCGGGGAGTGATCGGCGGCCCGGGCCGCGCGGCGTCGTCGTCGCGCCGGCTCTTCCTCTCGGTCAACGGGCGGGCGGTCGAGTCCCGGCCGCTCGTGCAGGCCGTGCGGGCGGCGTTCGGCGACGCGCTGCCGCGGTCGCGGTACCCGGTGGGCGTGCTGCATCTCGAGATCGATCCGGGCCGGCTGGACGTGAACGTCCACCCGACGAAGCGGGAGGTGCGCGTATCGGGCGATCGGGACCTCGCCGAGGCCCTCCGACGGGCGGTCCGGGACGCGCTCCTCCGGACCCCGGTCGGAGTGGAGGCGTCGCCACGCGATCGTGTGATCGCCGTCGGCCTACGCGCCGGTCCCTCCGAGGGAGCGACGCGCGGGTCGCAGACGCGCCTCCTCGAGGCCCCGACGTCCGCCGGCCGCGCCGTTCCCGCGACGCCCCATCGGCCGGGACTCTCGCTGCTGGGGTGTGTCGACGCCCTCTACTGGATCGCCGAGTCCGGCTCGGGCCTCGTCCTGATCGATCAGCACGCGGCCAGCGAGCGGTTGCTGTACGACACCCTGCGCCGGGAGGGAGCGCTCGCACGCCAGGAGCTGGTCGACCCGGCCCGACTTCGCCTCACGGGCGCGCAGCAGGCGGCGCTGCGCGCCCACGCCGACCCGGTGCGGGCCGCCGGGTTCACCGTCGAGGAGTTCGGGCGCCAGGACGTCACGGTCCGCTCGGTTCCCGAGTTCCGCGGTCGCCGCGCGCCGCCCGAGGCGCTGCGCGATCTCCTGGACGAGCTCGCGGACGGCGGCCGGCCGACGCTCCCGGACGGGCTGGCCGAGCGGGCCGCCGCGACGATCGCCTGCCACGCCGCGATCCGCGCCGGGGACGCAGTGTCGATCGAGGAGTTCCGTCACGTGCTGGAGGCCCTCGCCGAACTGCCCGAACCGGCGCGAAGCTGCCCCCACGGCCGCCCGATCTTCGTGGAGCTGCCGCGCTCCCGGCTCGACCGCTGGTTCCTGCGGTCCGGCGCATGAGAGGCCCTCCGAAGCCCCGACGGCCCGAGTCCGAGCTCGTCGAGCGCGTCGCCGCATTCCTCGTCGCGCGGGGCTACCGGGTCTACGTGGACCCCGACCGGGGCAGCTACTTCGACCTCGTCGCCCGACGCGGGTCGGAGATCGGGCTCGTCGAGGCGAAGGTCTCCGATGCCCGGGCCGTGCTACGCCAGGCGCTCGTCCGGCGCGCCTGGGCCGACTGGTGCGCCGTCGCGGTCGGCGGCGAGCGGTCGGCCCGCCGGCTCGCGGAGCGGACCCGGGGCGGTCGCGCCGAGCCGGTCGGCGTCTGGGCGGTCCGGGACGACGACGTGCTCGAGGTACGCGCCCCGACGCCCTGGGCGTCGTCGACCGATCCGACCCCGTATCGCGAACTCAAGGAGCGGTTCCGCGCGATCCTCGACGCCGTGGACCGCGGCGAGATCCCGGCGGGCGTCGGCTGGGGCGGCGTCCCGGGCGCGGTGCGGCGCGCATCGGGCGGCCGCTCCTTTTCGGAGTGGCGGCTCGACGAGCTTCCGCCCGAGGGATCGAGCGAGGCTCAGCCGGACGGAGGCGGATCGGCGGAGACGACGAGCTCCGCGACCCGCTCGGGACGGAACCGGTCGGTGTAGCCCGCCGCTCCGGAGAGGGCCCCGCGCCGGAGCGCCGGGTCGGCGAGCAGCTCCGCCAGCGCGGAGGCGGCCTCGCCGGGGTCGTCCGACGGGAGCCGGCGGACGAGCGCCCCCGGGTCGAGCGGCAGGCTGACGGAAGGTCCCAGCACCGGGAGGCAGCCGGCGCGCAGGGCGAGCACCACGCCGGGGTCGAAGCCCCGCTGCGGACCGAGGAAGAGCGCCACGTCCGCGGCGGCGAACCCGGCCTCGAACGACGCCCGGTCCCGGGCCGGCACGCTCGCGACGCCGGGCGCGGCGGGGCCGCTCGATCCCACCACGAGCAGCCGCGCACCGGGGAAGAAGGGCCGGACCCGGCGGAACGCCTCGACGGCCCGTTCCACCGGCACCGCGGCGGTGGGCTCGGCGATCGGGGCGACCACGACCGGGACGTCGAGCGGCAGCCGGAGCGCCTCTCGGGCGCGATCGCGGGTGGGCGGTTCCGGCGAGGAGCGGATCGGAGGGGGGGCGGGAGCGAGCCGGGCCGGCGGAAGCGCGTAGGTCTCGGCGAGCGCGCCGGGGAGCTCGGGCGAGTCGAAGAAGACCCGATCGGTCTCCGCGAGCGCCGCCGCCTCGAGACGGTGCACCGCGCGTCGGTCCCGCCAGGCGTCGAGGCGCCTCACGAGCCCGCCGCTCGGCCGGGCGGCGCGCTCCGCGTCCC
>JASHYV010000003.1 GCA_030064695.1 Thermoplasmata archaeon | reverse complement strand
ACGTGGCGGTGCCCGGCTCGACGCCGAACCCGTACACGGACCGGCTGCTCGCGGCTCCGGGCAATCAGAGCCCGATGGCCGATTTCTATTCGACCAACCAGTTCGGGTTCTACTCGACGTGGAACGGTCTCACGACGTCCCAGGTCTGGGCCGATCTGCAGGACAACGCCTCGGTCGCCGTTGTCGACCGCAGCTACAGCCCGTCCACCAGCCTCTCCTCCACCAGTTCCGCGGCCCACCCGCTGCTCTCCGCCGGCACCGTGATCGGCCTCACCGCGCCCGGGGGGAACACGACGATCCAGGTGCGGGTGATCGGGATCATGAGCCAGAGCGCCCTCTCCGGCGTCTGGATCAACCCCGGCACGGCCGAACGGTTCGGCTACACGCAGCAGGTCGGGTTCCTGCTCACCGTCCGCCCGGGCGTCTCCTCGAACACCGCCGCCCAGGACGCGAAGCGGGCGTTCTTCGCGGAGGGGTTGACCCTCTACGACATCACGGCGATCCTCGACAGCTCGATCGCGAACACGGTAGCGTTCATCGACCTCCTCGAGATCTTCGTCGGCCTCGGGCTCGCGGTCGGGATCGCCGCGATGGGGATCCTCGCGCTGCGGGCCGTGGTCGAGCGGCGGCGGGAGATCGGGATGCTCCGCGCCATGGGGTTCACCGAGGGCAAGATCCTCAGCGCCTTCTTCCTCGAGTTCAGCTTCGTGACCCTGCTGGGCCTCGCGATCGGCACCGGCCTCGGCCTCTGGATCGTCTACGACCTCACGACGAGCTCGGCGGCGAGCTCCGCGGGGGCGACCGTGCTCGCGATCCCGGGCGGGCTCCTCGCGCTGATCCTTCTGTCCGCGTACGGCCTGTCGATGCTCGCGATCGCCGTTCCGTCGATCCGGGCCTCCCAGCTGCCGCCGGCGGAGTCGGTCCGGCCGACCGAGTGAGCGCTCAGCTCGGCGCGGACGGTCGGGCGGGCCGAGGCGTCCCGTCGGGGCCGAGCCCCCGCGCGACCCGCCAGTGCGCGTCCGCGAAGGCGATGAAGAACGCGAGGTAGCTGAAGCCGAGCAACCCGTCGAACAGCGTGATCGGGGTCGTGACGGACCCGATCGCGGGCGACCGCGCCGCGATAGACTGCACCAGCGGGCGGAGCTGCGGAGAGAGCGCGAGGCCGATGAAGGCGGAGACGATCAGCGACCACGCGAGCCCCAGCCCCATCGCGATCTCCCCGAGACGACCCACGAGATGGGCCGCCACCAGCGCGTACGTCACGAACGTGATCCCGAAGATGATCGCGACGCTCGCACCGAAGACGAGCTCCCAGGTGGGATCGGTCGCGCCCGCCCCCGTATAGGTGAGGTAGGCGATCGGCACCGCGGCGAGCACGATCGCGACCAGGTTGATCCCGAAGGCGGCCGACGCGTACCGGGCCCGCTGCGAGTGCACCTCGCCAAGTTCGTGGCGGCCCGCGTACAGCAGGAGGATCCCGATCGCGGAGAAGACGGGGCTCAGCAGGATGAGGTACCCGTGGAACGGCAGATGGTTCGCGCCGGTCAAGAGCGCGAAGAACCCGCTTGCGCTCTCGACGAGGAACCCGATCTTGAAGACGGTGAGACTGAGCCGGAGATTGACGGTCATCGGAGCTGCCGCTCCGGAACCAGTTCGCACGCAGAGGTTAAACTCTGTCTCGACCCGATAGGGTCGAGGGATCCATGAGCGCGCAGTCCTGCCCGTCCTGCGGGGCCCCGATCGCTCCGGGCTCGGCGTTCTGCGCCTATTGCGGTGCGTCGCTCGCGTCCGCCGGGCCCGCCGCGGGGGCGCCCCTCTCCTCGATGACGCCCCCGGCGCCCCCGCCCGCCCCGAACCTGGGCCCCGCGCCGGGGAGTCGCCCCCGCCGGAGCCGACGCCTGGTCATCCTGGTCATCGTCGTGGTGGTCATCGTCATCTTTGCGGCCATCATCTACGAAGCGGAGACCGCGCCGGTCGTCAACATCACCTCGATCAACGTCTACGCGCCGGACAACGTCTGCGGGCTCAACACGAACCCGATCTACTACGAGGGGTACACCGACAGCCCGGGGGCCAGCGACCCGCTCGCCCTGCAGATCGAGAACTTCAACAACACGGCGTGCACGCTGCGGGGGGTCACCACGAACACGACGGGCTTCACGCTCTCCGACGTCGGGGTCCCGATCACGGTGCCGGCGGTCGGCAACAACACGCTCAACCTCACGCTCAACCTCCCGAGCAGCGGCTACAACGGCGTCGTGAACCTCATCTACACCTAGTCGGCCGCCGCGTCCGCGGGCCCGAATCAGGGAGAGATCTGGGAAGGAAAGTATGAACGACGGGCCCCGTGGGGAGGGCGGGGACCGAGATGGTGGGCGAGCAGTCGGCCGCCTCGACGGGATGGATCGCCGCCCGCCGGGTGGCGTCCCGGACCAAGTCTAAATCCGCCCCCTCGCTCCGGACCCTCGACGTGGACAGCTTCGGGCGCGTGCTCTGGTGGTTGTTCGGGAGCAGCGCCGGAGCCGCGACGCGGGCCCGGGTCGTCACGGCGCTCCGGATCGAGCCCAAGAACGCCCAGCAGCTCGCCAACGAGCTCGGGCTCGACTACACCACCGTCCGGCACCACCTCAAGGTGCTGCGCCAGAACTTCCTCATCGAGTCGACCGGCGAGCATTATGGCCAGGTCTACTCCATCTCCCCGTCGCTGGAGGGGCGGTGGGCGGAGCTGGAGTCGATCGTGCTCCGGCATCGGCGGGAGCCGCGATGAGCGAACCGGCGGAGACCGGCCCGGCGCGCCGGGGCCTGTGGGTCTGGGTGCTCGCGACGGTGGCCGTCGGGCTCGCCCTCGGAGCCCTCGTCTCGCTCTTCACCGTGCCCCCGCACGGACCCCCGCCGGGGGGCCTCAGCGCCGGTGTCCCTTGGCTGGGCCGGGCCGCCACGATCCTCTCGGGGCTCGACCTCGTGCTGCTCGTCGCCCTCGTGTTCGTGTACCTGCGGACGTATCTCCAGACCCGCGCGCGCTTCGCGCTCGGTCTCGTGCTGTTCCTGATCGCCCTGCTGGTCCAGATCGTCACGATCTCGCCCGCGGTCTTCGCGGCCTTCGGGCAGGGGCCGGGCCGGCTCGCGCCGTTCGTCGTGCTCGCCGCCCTGTTCGAGGCGATCGCGCTCGTCGTGTTCCTGGGGCTCAGCCTCGAGTGAGAACGCCGGATTCGAGCGCCCGAGGGTGCGCACCGGTTAGTGGACCGGGGCGTGGCTCCCGGTCCACCCGGCCACGTTCACGTGGCCGTTTCTTGGGTCCCCGTGCTCGTGGACGCCGTCATGTTCGTGCACCCACCCGAGCCGCTCGGGGGCGGCGGGGGCGGAGGCGGCGGTGGGGGCCGGGTCGTGTTGTTGGAGGTCGAGTTGCCCGCTCGATCGTCGCTCGAGTGCGTCGAGCTCGTGGTCGTGTGGGCGGACGCGCTCGCGCCGAAGAACCCCAGCGCGAGGACGACCAACACCAGCGTCCCGACCGTGACAGCGCCCGCCACGGCGAGGATTCGTCCGTACCGCATGATTCACCTCCTCGAG
>JASHYV010000002.1 GCA_030064695.1 Thermoplasmata archaeon | reverse complement strand
GCGGCGGAGCGGGACGGCCGCGAATAAACCCTCGCTCCCGGGCCCGCGGGCGGGAGATGCAGGTGCCGGGAGCCTCGCGACGGACCCGCGGAGGTCCGCCGTTTCGAACCCGGGTGGTCAGCTTGGAGGGCTGACATCCTACCGCTAGATTACACCTGCACGGACGCCCGCGGACGCGCCGGCGAGCGGGCGCCTCCGACTAATGCTTTGCGGCGGAGGCCCGGCCCGCCGGCGCCGACAACTCGAGCAGGGCGACGCGTTCGAGCACCAGGCCCTCCCAGGCGGAACGGGGGACCGTGGCCCGCTCGACGGCGTCGATGCCCAGCCGATCGAGCGTGGTCTCGTCCACCGCCCTCGGGTAGGCGGTCGGGTCGGCGACGAGCCCGAACCTCGCGAGCAGCTCCGCGGGATCGAGCGGACGCTCCGCGACGACGACGAACTGGTCCGTCGCGTCCGAGGCGCCGACCTTCGCGAGCGCGCGCGGGAGCTGATCGTCGCCCGCGACGAACAACGCGAGCTCCGCCCCGCGCTCGCGGAGCCGGCTCTCGCCCCGCCCGCGGGACCGGCCGAGGTGGGCCCAGGCCGAGAGCAGATGGCGCTCGCCGGCGATGGCCCGGGCGTCGAAGAGGGCCACGAGCGCCTCCGACTCCTGGGCCATCGCCCGCAGCGTGCGGACGAGCTCCGCCGTGGCCGGGGCGCCCGCGGTCGGCCGACGGGCGCCGACCGCGCGCAGCCCGCGCTCCTCCGGGGAGGGTAACGGCGGCATCGGTCACTCCCGCAGGAACTGCACGAACTCCTCGCGCGTGCGCGGGAGGAGCGTGTAGTTCTCCTTCTTCTCGCGTCCGATGGTCGACGTCGGCGTCGCCCCGTAATCGTGTCCGGGCAGGACGACCAGCGCGTCGTCGAGCGCCAGGATCCGGCGATGGAGGCTGTCGTACATCTCCTCGGGGTCCCCGCCCGGGAGATCCGTGCGCCCGCACTCGCCGACGAACAGGGTATCGCCGGTCGCCACCTGGCCCTCGAAGACGTACAGGACCGAGTCCTTCGTGTGGCCGGGGGTGTGCACCACCTCGAACCGGAGCCGCCCGGCGTGGAAGGCGTCGCCGTCGTCGACCGAGACGTCCTGGTGGAGCGGGGCCACCCGGTGCGCCACCACCTTCGCCCCGGTCCGATCGCGGACGTCCTGGTTGCCGGCGACGTGGTCGGGGTGGCTGTGCGTGTTGAGGATGTACCGGACGTGGACCCCGCGCCGGTCGATCGCCTCCAGCACCGGATCGATGCCGAACGACGGGTCGATCACCACCGCGTCGCCGCCGTCCGCCTCGGCCACGAGGTAGGTGAAGTTGAGGTAGGGGCCGACCCGGAACTGGTCCAGGATCACGCAGGGCGCAGCGGGCGGCGCGTATTTGACGTGCGACTACTCGAGGGCGGGCAGCTCGACGCTGGTCCGTCGCCCCGTGACCGCGTCGAGCACGACGCGACCCTCGCCGCCCTCCGCGTACCAGTGGGGGACGTAGAGGAGGGAGAAGGGCCCGAGCTTGAGATCGTCCGCCGCGGGAGGGATGCGCCGGGTCTCGATGACCAGCGCGCCGCCGTGCTGCTCGGTGTGGTCGACATGCACCGTGTGGCGCCGTCGGATCGCTTCGACCGCGATCGGCCCCGCTTGCACGGTGGAGAGCTGGGGCGGGAGCCGCTGGTGCGGCTCGGGTACGCCGTCGACCAGTTCGCGCTCCTGGTCGTCCCACACCTCGGCGGTCCTCGACAGGGCGTTGACGGCCACGAGGTGGCGCTGCACCGGCCCGGCCTCGCCGTGGGGCGAAGCGGGACGGACCCGGTAGGCCGCCACGTAGAAGGGCACGAGCCGCAGGGTGAACCGGGAGCCGTCGACCCCGGCGAGGAGCTCCGCCTCGGCACGGTCGATCCGGGGCCGCACGATCGGCTGGCCCTCGGGCAGAAGACCGAACGGGGCCTCCAGCGCCTGCGACGGGTCGTCGGGGGTCGGTTCCGCGACCTTGGGCTCGGCGGGCGGGGGGAGCAGCAGCTCCCCGAGCGCCGCGCCGAGGGTGGACGGATCCAGCACCTCCATGCCGCGGTCGGCGGCCAGGGAGCGCGCGACGGTGCCGGGGTCCTCATCGTAGACGATCGTCCGATGGACCGCCGTGCCCGGGAACAGCCGCTCGACCTCGGCCGGCGAGCGGGCGGCGCCGACCACGGCGATCGCGCGGTGGTCCCGCTCCCGGACCGCCAGGACGACCTCGCCGCGTCGCTCGAGACGGTAGCCGGCCGCCTCCAGGAGGCGGGGCAGTGCGGGAGGAGGGAGCGGCGGACGCGACATCGCACGCCGTCGACCGGAGCCCCCCGTTATCTCGGTTCCGCTCCTCTCGCGCCGAATCTCCGGTGGAAACCCTTTCCCTTCGATTCCCGCTGGCCCGGGCCATGGGTCGGTACTGGCTCGGCTGCTCCGGCTGGGCGTACGACGACTGGGTGGGGCCGTTCTATCCGGCCGGGACCCCGCCGGGCGAGTACCTGGAGCGGTACGCCCGGGTCTTCCGCGCCGTCGAGGTCGATTCGAGCTTCTACCGCGCGCCGACGCCGTTCCTGGTTCGTCGATGGGCCCAGCGCACTCCGCCGGAATTCCGATTCGCGCTCAAGGTCCCGCGCGACGTGACCCACGAGCCCGGGCCCGAGTCGGACGCCGTGATGGGCCGATTCCTCGAGAGCCTGGCCCCGCTCCGCGAGGTCGGAAAGCTCGGGGCGCTGGTCCTCCAGTTCCCGCCGTCGTTCCGACGCGACCGGGGCGCGGCGACGCTCGATCGGCTGCTCGCCGCCGTACCCGCCGAGTACCCGCTCGCGGTCGAACTCCGGCATCGCTCGTGGTGGACCGACGCGACCCAGGAGGCGCTGAGCGCCCGGCGCGCCGCGCTCGTGTGGTCCGTCGTTCCCGAGACGACCCCACCCGACTGGGTCACGGGAGAGTTCCTCTACGCCCGGTTCATCGGCGACCGCGCGTTGACCCGCTTCGACCGGATCCAGCGAGGGGACGCCGGCGCCTTCGAAGCGATGCACCGCCGCTTCGAGGACGAGGGCCGGGCCGTCGCCTCGATCTTCGCCTTCTCCAACAACCACTTCATGGGCTTCGGTCCCGGAACCGTCGTGGAGCTCGCGCGCGCGCTCGGCGAGCCGATGCCGGACCTCGCGCGCGCGGCGCATTCGCCCGGGCAGCGCACGCTCGAGGCGGCGTCCGGCGACGAGCCCGGCTGAGCCGACGCGCCGTCCATCACAAGTCTTTTACCTCGCTCGAGGGTCCAAATCCTCGCCGATGGGCGAGGCCATCACCCTCCGGGTCGCCGAGGCGTTCCAGCAGGACATCGGGCTCGGGACCGCCCGGTTGGACGTCCAGACCCGGCAGCGGCTCAAGGTCGGGCTCGGCGACATCGTCGAGATCCGGGGGCGGAAACCCACCCCGGCGATCGTGAGCCGGGCGCAGCCCGACGACGAGGGCAAGACGCTCGTCCGCATCGAGGCCGTAGTCCGGCGCAACGCCGGCGTCAGCATCGGCGACCGCGTCTCGGTCCAGCGGGTCGACGCGCCCAACGCCGACGCGATCACGATCGCCCCCATCTACGCCGGCTCGTCGCGGATGGACCTGGGACCGGGCCTCGAGAGCTTCGTCGCGAAGGCGCTCGCGCGCCGGCCGTTCGTACGGGGCGACGTCTTCGTGATCCCGGGCGTCTTCCTGATGGGCGGCTCGCTGCCGTTCATGGTCGTCGCGACCCAGCCCAAGGGAATCGTCCAGGTGGCCCCCGCGACGCTGATCACCATCAAGGAGGAGACGGTCAGCGAGACCGAGGTCGCCGCCCCGCGGGTGTCCTACGAGGACATCGGCGGCCTCACGGAGAAGTTGGGCCGGGTCCGGGAGATGATCGAGCTGCCGCTCAAGCACCCGGAACTGTTCGATCGGCTGGCGATCTCGCCGCCGAAGGGGGTGCTCCTGTACGGGCCCCCGGGGACCGGTAAGACGCTGATCGCCAAGGCCGTCGCGAACGAGGCCGGGGCCCACTTCATCGGCATCCAGGGCCCCGAGATCATCTCGAAGTACTACGGGGAGAGCGAGAAGGAGCTTCGGGAGAAGTTCGAGGAGGCCGAGAAGAACGCCCCGAGCGTGATCTTCATCGACGAGC
>JASHYV010000001.1 GCA_030064695.1 Thermoplasmata archaeon | reverse complement strand
CCGTAGCGCGCCCGCTGGACGATCTTCGAGGTGGTCATCGAGAGCGCGCCCATCGTGCGGCCGTGGAAGGCGCCGAGCAGTCCGATCGTGATCGGCCGCTGGCGGTTCCACCGGGCGAGCTTCATCGCCGCCTCGGCGCTCTCCGTGCCGCTGTTGGTGAAGAAGACCTTCTTCGGGAACTCGCCGGGCACGAGGTGCGTGATCCGCTCCGCGAGCCGGGTCTGGTTCTCGTAGTAGAAATCCGTCCCCGCGAAGTGGGAGAGCCGCCCCACCTGCTCGCGGACCGCCCGCACGACCTCGGGGTGGGCGTATCCGACCGCGTTGACCCCGACCCCGGAGGCGAAGTCGAGCAGCCGGTTCCCGTCGACGTCCGTGATCCAGACGCCGCTCCCGGACGCGGCGACGATCGGCGAGGTCTTCGTGCTCGTCATGAGGTAGCGCTGGTCCGCCGCGATGATCCGCTGGGCGTTCGGGCCCGGGATCGGCGTCCGCAGCACGACCCCGCGTTTCGACTCCGGGGTCGGCGCATCGGAGGGAGGCGGCGCCGGGGCGGGGGCACTCTGGCTCATCGGGATCGGGTCCCGGAGGCCGGCGAGGAGGTATAGTCTTCGCGGTGCCGACGGGCGCCGGGCCGCCACTCGAGGCTCGCCCTTTATCCTGCGCTCGGGTCGAGAGGCCCTCGATGCCCTCGGCCGACCCCGGCGACGATCCCGAGATGACCGGGATCGCGGAAATCGTACCGGCGCGCGCCGTCCTGACCGAGCTGGCGCGAGGGTTCCTGCTGGTGCACGCGACCGACACGGCCCACGCCGTGCGGTTCGCCACGGGCTTCCTCCGAGAGCAGACGGGCCGGGTCGAGGTGACCCGGGTGGAGTCGACGCAGAAGGTCACGCTGGCCCGGCTGTCGCTGGGGCGCCACTATCGAGGAGCGGTCGAGCCCACGGAGCTAGGCGGCCGACGTTGACGCGGCCGCGTCGCGGACCTCGAGATACCGCGCGAGGTCGCGCGGGAAGGTTCGCCGAGTGAGACCGATCCGGACCCCACCGGGGTCGCCGAAGAGGTCCCCCGGACAGACGAGGACCGAGCGGCGGAGCGCGCGCTCCGCGAGCGCTCGGCCGCTCGGGCGCACCGGCCGGTCGAAGTAGACCGACGCCGCCAGTTCCCGGGCCCGGGGGAACGCGCGCCGCCACACGCGCCGGTTGGGACCGAGGATCGCTTCCACCCGCCGGCGGATCGACTCCCGGCCCCGCCAGGTGGCCAGCGCGCCGGCGATCGTCTCTCGACCGAGCGTGTCCGAGACCAGGCCGTGGTACCGCGCGTACGCCGCGACCTCCTCCTCCGGGGCGACGAGGAAGCCGACGCGGAGGTCGTCGCCTCCGAAGAACTTCGTGAAGCTGCCCGTGCGCCAGAGCCCGCGGCGCCCGTCGGGGATCGAGGGCGACCGGGCGAATTCCCGGAACGTCTCGTCCACCATCAGCGATCGGGCGCCGTCCGACCATTGGAACAGTTCGGAGGGCGAGAGGCGGTATCCCTCGGGGTTCCGGGGGTTCGACAGCAGCGCCAGCAGGGGGCGGGCCGATCGCGTCACCGGACGGAACCCCACGGTCCGGGCGACGTCGACGAGCGGGGGGTACTCGGGCCACCGGATCCGGACCGTGGGGGACGGGGTGGGCGCGTGCAGCGCGAGGTAGTGGAGCACCCACGCGTTCGCCTCGGTTCCGCCGTGGGTCAGGAACACCCGTGCGGGGTCGACGCGGAGCCCTTCGGCGAGTTCGCGTCGCAACTCCGTCGGGTCGGCCGCGCGGACCTCCGCCGCCGACGGCGTCACGGGCCGCACGGCGGGCCCCATGCCGCTCTCCCCGAGGTTGAACCGGCAGTCGGCGTGCTCGTCGATCCAGTCGGCGAGCGGGAACTTCACGCCCCCGCGACCGCGCCCGGGACTATGGCGTGAGCGCTGCCGCTCGAGCCCAAGGCTCTTGAACGGGCCCGCCCGGCTTCGGGCATGGCCGGCCAGGCTCCTGCGCCGCCCTCGGTGACCGTCGGGCCCAACGGCCGGATCCTGGCCCTCTCGGCCGCCTGGTTCTCCGATGGGGCCCGAAGGCGGACCGAGGCGCGTCGGGTCGGCCGATGTGTCGAGTGCGGGGTGGCTCTCGCGAGCCATCGGACGCCCTACTGCTCCCGGCGGTGCCGATGGCGCTTCCACGGGCACTACTTCTGGGACTCGGCGCGGTCCTACACGATGCTGCGCGACCGGTACACCTGCCAAATCTGTCACCTGCGGAGGAGGGCTCGCCAGCTGGACGTCGACCACATCGTGGAGATCGCCCGGGGCGGCGCCGCGCTCGAGTACTCGAACCTGCAGACGGTGTGCCGGGAGTGCCACCGGGCCAAGACGCGGGCGTTCCTGCGCGCCTCCGCTCCCGATCCCTCCGCCCGCGCGTGACTTAGTCGGCCCTCGCGCTCCAGACCTTCGAGATCGCGTTCAAGATCCTCCGCCGGTGAGGCCGAACGCCGGACGAGGCTAGAGCCCGACGAGCAGGCACGCGAGCAGCACGCCCAGCGTCAGCGCGGCCACGGGAAGCCCGTCGCGGACGAACTCGCCCCACCGGAGCCGGACCCCGTGACGCTCCGCCGTCTCCACGAGGATCAGGTTGCTCGCGGCGCCGAGCAGGGTCACGTTGCCGGCCAGCGTGCTTGCGGCCGCGAGCGCCATCCAGGCCACGGGGGTCGACGCGGAGAAGCCGAGCCCGGAGAGGATCGGGATCTGCAGCCCCACCCACGGCACGTTGCTGACCAGCTGCGGGCCGACAATCGAGGTGCCGACGAGGGCGACCGTCGCCGAGGCCGCGTGCGTCGGCCCGGGGATCGGGAACGTCGACTCGAGGGCCGGGAGCAGGCCGCCCGCGACCGCCCCGGCCACCACGAGGAACAGGCCCGCGAAGAGGACCAGGATCCGCCAGTTCACGCCCCGGAGGATCGCGCTCCGCCCGGGCGAAAGGAGCAGGACGAGCGCCGCGCCGGCGAGCGCCGGCTCCCAGGGGGGCAGGGTCGGCGCGTGCGCCAGCGCGCCCGCGATCTCGGAGACGACGAGGGCCAGGATCACCGCCGGGAAGATCAGGAGGACCGGTCGTCGGAGGAGGCGTCCCAGGCCTGCTCCGCGGGGCCAGAACGCCGGCGCGGAATCCCGGACCGCCCGGAACGGCTCCGCCGAGGCGGCGAGCGAGGGCCCGAAGCGACGGCGGAGGTACCAGCCTCCGAGGACGAGGTTGATCGCGGTGGGCAGCGCGAGGTACCGCAGGAACGTCACGATCGGGTCCGAGAACCCGCCGGCGCTCGCCACGAGGAGGTTCTGCGGGTTGCCGAACGGCGTGAGGACGCTGCCGACCGTCACGGAGAATCCCAGCACGAGCAACAGCGGTCGCGCGTCCGACCTCAGGCGGGCGGCGACGCCGACCAGGATCGGAACTCCGATCACCACGAGCGCGTCGTTGATCACGAGCGCCGAGACGAGCCCGATCCCCACGAACAGCACGAGCGGCAGGTCCGCGGGCGAGCGCGCTCGCCCGACCAGCCACCGGGCCAGGTGGTCGAGGGCGCCCGACTCCAGGAGGGCGGCCGCGAGCACGAACAGCGCGAGGAGGAACAGGAGCGTGGGCCCTTCGCCGACGAGCACGGACGCGGCGGCGTCGGGGTCCAGCACCCCGACGGCGACCGTCGCGAGACCCCCGACCCCGAAGATCATCCCCACGCCGGGACCGCGGCCCACGAGCTGCCGGGCCGTCACGGCCGCGAAGACGACGACGAACAGCGCCAGCTCGACCGGGTTCACGGGCGTCCCGGGCCCGGCTCAGCCCGGGTCCCTGATGCGCGGAGTGGGCTCGGCCGGATTCGAACCGGCGGTCTTCGCTGTGTGAGAGCGACGTCGTAACCGCTGGACCACGAGCCCGCGTCCGGAGCCGAACGGCGGGACCCCATAAACCTCACGATGACCGCCCCGCGCGGGACCTCACACCGGGAGGGCGAGCAGGGCCGGCAGGACGAGGCTCGCCGCCACCGTGAGCACGAGGCCGCTCGCGATCGCGAGCGTCGCCGCGTCGCGATCGCCGTACCGGGTCGTGAAGAAGAGCGTGGTGTCCATCGACGTGGCGCCGCCCATCGCGGTCAACCCCTCGCCGCGGAGCCGACGGCCGAGCAGCGGCGCCGTCAGCATCGTGAGGTCCTCGCGGAAGAAGTTCGTGAGGAACGCGAGCAGGCCCAGGACCGCGCCGGCCCGGGCGGCCACGAGGGGTCCGGCGAGCGAATAGAACCCGAACGCCGCCGTGATCGACAGCGCGACCGTCCCGGGGATCCGGGCGACGACGGCGAAGACCGCGGCGGCCACCACGGCCCCCACCCCCGCCGCCGTGAGGGTCCGCCAGAGATCGGGCAGACGCCCGACCCGAAGCTCGAGCCCGAAGCCGACCACGGCGAGGAGCGCGCACAGCGCCCACGGAAGCGCCGCGTCGGCCGGGATCGCGACAAGGCGCCCCAGGGCGTAGCCGGCGCCGAGCGCCAGGATCAACAGGACGCTCAACGGGAACCGCTCTCGCCCGGTCCCGGGGGTGGGCGGGGCCCCCGCGTACGGACGGAGCCGGGCGAGGAGCAGCAGGACGCCGACCGTGACGCCGAGGACCAGTCCCGCGAAGGCGAGCGCGAGCGGGACGGTGACCAGGAGCTCCGAACCCGAGATCGACGTCAGCGAGGCGCCCAGCAGGCCGACCAGCACGACGATCGTGGCGACGGTCGCGCGCGGGACCCAGGGACTCTTCGTTCGAACGGCCCAGCCCGCCGCGAGCCCCAGCCCGAACGCGACGTAGAGGTACGGGTCGAACGCCACGGGCCGGCTAGCTCGCGGCCGATCGGCGTCGGAGCGCCGACACCGGGAGCGTCACGGTCTCGTCGCGCCCGGGTCCGTAGCCGACGTACTCCACCGGAACGCCGGTCTGCTCGGTGACGAACCCGAGGAAGTCCCGCAGGGTCGAGGGGAGCGCCGAGGGGCCCTCGGAGCGCAGCCGGTCCCTGAGGCGCTCGTGGAACTCGGGCCAGCCGGGCCGCCGATCGTAGACCGGGGTCGCCTGCGCGAGGTCCTCGGCCTGCAGCGGCAGGAGGTCGTGGACGGAGCTGCCGTCCGGCATCGTGTACCGGACGCAGACCGGCACCGTGTCCTCTCCGCCGAGCGCGTCGACCTTCGTGATCGCGAGCGAGGTGAACCCGTTGAGGCGGGTCACGTAGCGGAGCAGCACGAGATCGAGCGCGCCGCAGCGCCGCTCGCGCCCGGTCGTCGCGCCCCGCTCGCCCCCGACGCGTCGCAGACGCTCGCCCCACTCCCCCGTGTCCTCCGTCGGGAACGGTCCCTGGCCCACCCGCGTCGTGTACGCCTTGGCGACGCCCACGACGCGGTCGAGCTCCGTCGGCGGGATGCCGCTGCCCATCAGCGCGCCCGCGCTGGTCGGATGGGAGCTCGTGACGTACGGGTACGTGCCGAAGTCGATGTCGAGCAGCGCGCTCTGCGCGCCCTCGATGACGATCGGGTCGCCGCGGG
Organism: Thermoplasmata archaeon; assembly: GCA_030064695.1. The sequence continues at coordinate 4,445 of JASHYV010000001.1, read as the reverse complement.
CGAGGGCGCCCCAGATCAGCGGCTCCGTGGGGCGGACGAACGGGGCGAGACGGCCCCCCACCTCGCCGAGCCGGGCCGCCAGCTCCGTTCGGGGCGGAAGGTCCGGGAGGTGCGACTTCGTCGCGTAGAGCAGCTCCAGGCGCTCGGCGAGCACGGCCGGCCGGGTGAGGTCGCCGAGGCGGATCCCCCAGCGCGCGTACCGGTCCGCCGAGGCCGGTCCGATCCCTCGCCGGGTGGTGCCGAGCGTGGCCGACGGGTTGGTCCGGGCCCGGAGGTCGTCCTGCCAGGCGTCCTCCGTCTCGTGGATCGGCAGGAGCGCGTGCGCCCGGTCGGAGAGCACGAGCTCGCCGCGCAGGAGTCCGCGTCGCTCCAGCTCCTGGAACTCTTCCTCGACCTTGAACGGCTGGATCACCATGCCGGGTCCGCTCACGCCGATCACGCCGTGGCGGAGCACGCCGCACGCGAGCTGGTGGAGGACGACCTTGCCCTCGGGGAGGACGACGGTGTGCCCGGTGTTGGGCCCGCCGCCCGCGCGCACCACGAGCTTCGCATGGGCGGCGAGGTAGTCGGAGATCTTGCCCTTCGCCTCGTCGCCGAACTGGGCGCCGAGGACGACGGTGACGGTCGTGGTCTCCCTCCCCCGGCGGGGAGCGCTCCGGATAGATGGCCCTTGTGTCCGGGCGCCCCCGTGTCGTGGCGTCGCGCGGGGAAGGGGGCCCACGAGCCAACGCTAAAGAGTCGAACCGCGGTCGGCCGCGGAATGGTCGCGCAGCGGGCGCGCGAGGCCGAGATCTCGGGCATCCGCAAGATGTTCGAGGCCGCGCCCCCGAACGCCGTGAACCTCGGGCTGGGCGAACCCGACTTCGATCCTCCGCCCGAGGTGGTCGAGGCGATGGTCCGGGCCGTGCGCAACGGCATGAACCATTACGGACCCTCGGCGGGCCTGCTCGCGCTCCGCGAGAAGGTCGCCGAGCGCTACCGCGACCGCCTCCCGTCCACCTCGGCGGAGAACGTGATCATCACCGGGAGCGGATCGGAGGGGCTGATGGCCACGGCGCTCGCGCTCTACGATCCCGGCACGGAGGTGCTGATCCCGAACCCGGGGTTCGTGCTGTACGGCCCGCACGCCCGCCTCGCGGGCGCCACCCCGGTCCCGTACTCGCTCACCGAGGCCCGGAAGCATCTTCCGGACATCGAGGAGCTCGAGGCGAAGACGACGAAGCGCACGCGCGCGATCGTCGTCAACAGCCCGTCGAACCCGACCGGCGCGGTGATCCCCGGACGGCTCGTCGACCAGATCGTAGAGTTCGCCGAGGCGCACCACCTGACGATCGTCTCGGACGAGGTCTACGAGGAGATCGTCTACGACGGACCCGCCCCCTCGTTCTGGGGCAAGACCGACCACGTGATCATCGCGAACTCGTTCTCGAAGACGCTCGCGATGACCGGGTGGCGGATCGGCTTCCTGGTCGCGCCCCGGCGGCTGGCTGTCGAGCTCAACAAGATGCACTACCACATCATGGCCTGCCCGCCGACGCCGGCGCAGGCGGCGGTGCTCGCGGGCCTCGCGTCGGATGGCTCGGCCCTGCGCGCCATGGTCGCCGAGTTCCGGGCGCGCCGGGACCTGGCGGTGAAGATGCTCCGCGCGATGCCCGGCATCGAAGTGGTGCCTCCCGCGGGCGCGTTCTACGCGTTCCCGAAGTTCTCGTGGTCCCGCTCGGCCACCGACGTCGCCCGGGCGCTGCTGTCGCGCGGGGTCATCACGACGCCCGGCGACGCATTCGGGACGCTCGGCGCTTCGCACCTCCGCCTCTCGTTCGCCACGTCCCGACCCCAGCTCCGGACCGGTCTCGGCCTCTTGGGCGACTACGCCGAGGAGGCGACCGCCGGATGATCGTCGGCGCGATCGGACGGGTCTTCCGGTGGGTCGCCGTCCTCCGGCCCGGGGACGCCGGACGCGACCTGGATCACGTGGGCGCGGAGCTCGTTCGACTCGAGCGGCGCGCCCCGTCCCGGCCGGCGAGCTCCCGGTAGAGCGCCCGGTGTCGGTCGGTCGCCACCGACCAGTCGTACTCCTGCGCCCGCTTCGCTCCGGCGGCCACGAGCCGAGCGGTCCCGTCCGGGTCCTCGAGCGTGGCGCGCAGCGCGTCGGCCAGCGCGTCCGGCGCGTCGTACGGCACGAGCCGGCCCGCCCGGCCCCCCTCGAGCACCTCGGGCACTCCCCCGACGCTTGTGGCCACGACCGGCACGTGCGCGGCCATCGCCTCGAGGAGCACGAGGCCGAACGCCTCCCATTCCGACGGGAGCACGAGCGCCCGGGCTCCCCGGATTACGGCCCGGTAGGTCGAGGCGCTCTCCACGTGGCCGATCGGGCGGACGAGGTCCCCGACCCCTCGGGCTCGGGCCAGCGCCTCGACCTCGCCGAGCAACCCCCAGTCCCGGCCCATGAGCACCATCGGGCGTCGGGCGGACGGAGGGAGCCGGGCCAGCGCCTCGACGAGCAGCGGCAGCCCCTTGTTCCGCGCGAGCCGTCCCACGAACAGGAAGTACTCCGGCGGAACGAGACCCGGAGGGAGCCGGTCGGCGCCCGGATCCGCCCAGGCCGAGAGATCGATGCCGGGCGGGATCACCCGTATCCGATCGGCCGGTGCGAACTCGCGGACCAGCTCCGCCTCCCGTTGCGTTTCCACCACAAGGGCGTCGGCGACCCGGTACGCCGTCATCCCGAAGCCGACGTCCTGCAGGCGGAGCATCATCCGCTTCCAGCCGGGCTCCTCGCGGTCGGCCGGGTGGTAGTGCGTCGAGACGACGAGCGGGATCGCCGTGCGGTCCGAGACGGCCGCCGACTGCAGCACGTGCCCGTACCGGTGGGAGTGGACGTGGATCACGTCCGGGGCGTCGTCGGCGAGCGCGTCGATGAGGCCGATCATCATCGGCATCGTGAGCCCGGGCACGAGCTTCTTCCGGACCGGGAAGCGCCGGACCGGGATGCCGTCCACCGTCGGCGCGTAGTCCGTCCGCCGCTCCCAGTTCGGCTCGTTGTAGAGATCGCTCGCGTAGACCGTCACGTCCTCGCCGGCGGCCCGGAGGCGACGCGAGACCTCGCGGACGTTCGTCTCGACGCCCCCCGGGGCGTCGAACCGGAGCGCGACCTGGGCGACCCTCATCCGCGCACCTCCCGATAGACCGCGTCGACGCCTTCGGCGACCCGCTCCCACGTGTAGCGCGGCACCACCTCGCGCCGGCCGAACGCGCCCAGGCTCCGGCCGAGCGCCGGGTCCTCCCAGAGTCGGCGCAGCGCCGCCTCGAGCGGCGCCACCTGCTTCGGAGGGACGAGGAGACCGGCCCGGCCGTCCTCCACGAACTCGGGGATGCCGCCGACGCGCGAAGCGACCACCGGCGTGCCCTGGGCGAGCGCCTCCAGCAGCACGAGGCCGAACGCCTCGTACTCGCTCGGCAGCGCGAGCAGCCGCGCTTCGCGGTACGCGGCCGCGAGCAGGGCGTCGTCAGCGACGTGCCCGACCGGCCGGACCCGGTCGCCGACCCCGAGGCGTCGGGCCCGTTCGACCACCCCCGCCCGCATCCCCCCGTCCTCCCCCACGAGCACGAGCTGGGCGTCCGGGTGGTCCTTCGCGATCGGCTGGAACGCGTCAACGAGCTCGAGCAGCCCCTTGTTCGAGGCGAGGCGGCCGACGAAGAGGACGAACGGACCCGGGATGCCGTACCGGTCCGCGAACGCCCGGTCCCCGGGGGGCGGATCGGGCAGGGGCCGATAGCCGGGCGGCACGATCGCGACCGGCGGCAGCGGGAGGCCGAGCTCGCGGAGGAGCCGCTCCTCCTCGTGCGTCTGCACGATCACCCGGGCCGCGTCCGCGAGCACCGGCCCGGCGATCCTCCGGTCGTAGAAGCCCCGGATCCGATGGCGGAGCCAGCCGCCGTAGATCGACCAGATCGGGTGGAAGTGGGCCGAGAGGACGAACGGCGTGCCGGTCCGCCGCCGGTGGCGGCGGGCGACCGCGACCTGGTTCGTGCCGTAGGTGTGGGCGTGCACCAGTTCCGGAGCGCCCTCCGCGAGCGCGCGGGAGAGCCCGCGGAAGAACGGGTAGTGGAGCTCCCCGGGCAGCGACCAGACCGGCAGGCGCCGCACGCGACCCCACGGGCGACGCTCGTCGCGGGGCACGGTGTCCGGTAGACGGACGAGCGGGAACTCGGAGTAGAGGTCGCTCGTGTACACGTCGACTGCGTGCCCCCGGGCGGCGAGCGCCGGCGCCAGCTCGGCCACGTGCTGCTCCACCCCGCCCGGGGCCGGCGGGAACCGGGTCGAGAGCTGCGCGACCTTCACGGCCCGCGGTACGGCTCCCCGTACTTGAGCGGAGTCCGGGCGCCCGGGGGGGGCCTACGAGAGCGTGCGCATCGCGGCGAGCCGCTGGGCATACTTCTTGTAG